>JANNEJ010000322.1:0-3827 GCA_031378585.1 Acidobacteriota bacterium
CGGACTTCCAGTTCCTCGGTTCGACCGAGATCACCTACAACGGCATCAACGAGTTCATCGACAACCGCCCGGCCCAGGTGGCCGTCAATCAGGATTCGCCTGTCTTCCGGCCCGAGCAGTTCTACGCGATCGGCTTCCTGCAGGACTCCTGGCGGGTCAACGACAAGCTGACGCTCGAGCTCGGCTTGCGCTACGACTACTACTCGGTTGTGAGGGAAGCCAACGGTCTGGCCAAGCCCTTCTTCGTGGAAGAGAACAACTTCAGCAGCGACCCGGACAACTTCTACGACCCCGACAAGAACAACTTCTCGCCCCGGCTGTCGGCGGCCTACCAACTGAACGACAAGACGGCGCTGCGCGCCGGCTTCGGGCTCTTCTACGGCCCGGGCCAGTTCGAGGACCGTATCCAGCCGATTGAGAACTTCATCAACCGGGCCCGTGTGCAGACGGCCGACATCGCCAACAACGGCCTGCAGTATCCGGTGCCGACCGCGCAGCTGCGCGACCTGCTCTCGATTCGCGGCTACACGCACGACTACCCGAACGAGTACAACATCCAGTACGGGGCCAGCCTGTCGCGCGAGCTGCCGGGCGACATCAACTTTACGGTCGGCTACACGGGTAGCCAGGGCAGGGACATGTTCCTGCGTGGCGTCGGCAACGTGCTCGATCCGGTCACGCGCGTGCGGCAGGTGCCGAACTTCGGCCAGATCGACTTCAAGACCGCCGGCTGCGTGGATGACCTCGAGCTCGGGGGCGTCTACGCCACAAGAGGATGCGGCACGGCCACCTATGACGCGCTGCAGTTGAGCCTGACGCGCCGGTTCCGCTCGGGCCTGAGCGGCGGCCTGCAGTATCAGTTCTCGAAGAACCGCGGAACGACGCAGGGCTCGAACGAAGCCGCCACCGCGCAGAACACGTTCGACTTCGGCGCCGAAGACGGCATCAACCCCCAGGACATCCCGCACACCTTCAACGGGTCGCTCACCTACGAGCTGCCGTTTGACGGCCTGTGGAAGGGCGGCTGGCGCGTGGGCACGATTGTCAACGCCCGCACCGGCGTGCCGTTGAATGTGACGATCAGCCGTCCCGACAACGTGACCGTGAACGGCGTGACCGTGACCAACATTCCGGGCGGCAACAGCCGTGGCACGCAGCGCCCGGACCTGGTGGCTGGCGTGGACCCATACCTGAACAGTGGCGGCGTGCGCTACCTGAACCCCGCGGCGTTCACGACGCCCCAGCCGGGGGCGTTTGGCAACCTGCCGCGCAACTTCCTGCGCGGCCCTGGCTTCTGGCAGGCCGACCTGGTGGTCTCGAAGGACTTCCGGTTCGCGAGCAGCCAGGGCATTCAGGTGCGCGTCGAGATGTTCAACATCGCCAACCACCTGAACTACGAGAACCCGGCCATCAACCTGCCAAACGGCACGCCTGGGGTGCCCTTCACCGACGCACAGGCCGGCACCTTCGGCTACATGCTCGGTCCGTTGAACCGCACGGTGGGTCTGGGCACTCCGCGTCAGATGCAGCTCTCGCTGCGCTACACGTTCTAGGAACGGGGACTAGGGACTAGGGGCTGGGGGCTGGGGCGTGCCGACGTCAAGCCGGTAGAAGAAGTGTCTCGAAGAGCAGGGTGAGTGCATCGCTAAACTGACGGCGGCGATGCGCTGAGTGACTTTGACACGCCCCAGCCCCCAGCCCCTAGTCCTAGTCGCAGCACCCCGGCGCGCAACCGCAGGCCCGCGCCTCGCCCCCGGGCTTCACGGCGCGCACGAACGCGCTCATGAACTTGCCGTCGATGGACTCGGCCAGACCCGGCCGGTCGAACCCGGCCTCCGCCAGAAACATCTTCGCGTCGGCCGCCTTGTAGACGCGTGTGGACTCCACGTCGATGCCGCCAAAACCCGCACCCGCCAGCAGCTGCCTGTACTCGGCTTCTTCGAGCGCGCCGGCCACGCACCCGATCCAGAGCTCCATGCTCTTGCGGATGTCGCCGGGCACCTCGCCCCTCACGACCACGTCCGACACGGCGAACCGGCCGCCAGGCTTCAACACCCGGAACGCCTCGCGCAGCACCCGCGCCTTGTCACCCGACAGATTGATCACGCAGTTCGAGATGATGACGTCGACCGAGTTATCGGGCAGCGGGATGTGCTCGATCTCGCCCTTCAGGAACTCGACGTTGTCGGCGCCGGCCCTGGCCTTGTTCTCGTTGGCGAGCGCCAGCATCTCGTCGGTCATATCGAGGCCGTAGGCCTTCCCCGTCGGGCCGACGCGCCTGGCCGACAGCAGCACGTCGATGCCACCGCCCGAGCCCAGGTCGAGCACCACTTCGCCGGCCTTCAACTCAGCGAGTGCTGTGGGATTGCCGCAGCCGAGCGAGGCCGCGACGGCTTCCGCCGGCAAGCCGGACTGCTCTGCCAGGTCGTAGAGATTCGACGTGATGGGATCGCCGCAGCCCGAATCCGACGGACTGCCGCAGCAGCCGATGGCCAGACCGCCGCTGGCGGCGCGCGTGGCGGCCTCCCCATACTTCTGCTTCACGGTGGACTTGACGTCAATTGTGGTGCTCATCGCTCGTCTCCTTGGGCCGGCTATGCAGGCCAGCATTGATACCGCAAGATATTCACTTTGGCGAATATATCGCGCCGTGTTATATTCGTCAACACAAATATGTCGAACTGCTGTGTCATGACTCCAGCACCGCGGGTGCGTAACGCCACGGCCCTCTGCGGCCTGTATCAGGCACTGGCTGACGCCACCCGTCTTCGGATTCTCGCGATCCTGGCGCAGCAGTCCGACGGACCCACCGGCGAGCTGTGCGTGTGCCACATTCACGACAGCTTGGGGGTGGCGCAGCCGACCGCGTCTCGCCACCTTGCCTACCTGCGGAAGGCCGGCCTCGTCGAGGCGCGCCGCGAAGGCGTGTGGATGCACTACCGAATCGTGCGTCCCACCGATCCGGTCGTGGCGACGGTCTTCGATGCGGCACTGCACGCGCTCGGCCACGCCGACAGCACGACGAAGGACCTGGCCCGGTTGGCGCGGGTCGCCACGTCCGCACCCTCGGCCTGACGCGCGACCGTTCCGCGTCCTGCGCTGCGGCACGACTACAATGGCGCGCAGATGTCCGCCGCTACTCCCGTGCGTCTCGGCCGACTGGCGGCGCTGCTTCTGCTCTTTCTCGCGCTGACCTTCCTCGCTCCGCGTCCAGACGCGATCACGCCGCAAGGCTGGCGCACGTTTGCGATCTTCGTGTGCGTGATTGCCGGCATGGCGACCCAGCCGATGTCGGGCGCGGCCCTCGTCATCCTGGGCCTGACGGCGGTGACCGCCAACGGCATCCCGATGCGCGAGGCCCTTGGCGGCTTTGCCGAGCCATCGGTGTGGCTCGTGCTGTCGGCCATGCTGATGGCCAGGGCCATCTTCGATTCGGGCCTGGCGCGGCGCCTGGCGCTGCTCTTCATCCGCCGCTTCGGCGGCAGCTCGCTTGGCATCGCCTACGCGCTCGTGATGACCGATGTCACACTCGCCAGTGGCGTGCCGTCGATCACGGCACGCTCCGCCGGCATGG
The DNA here is from genome assembly GCA_031378585.1 of Acidobacteriota bacterium. Lineage (GTDB taxonomy): Bacteria > Acidobacteriota > Vicinamibacteria > Vicinamibacterales > UBA2999 > CADEFD01. The sequence goes on from JANNEJ010000322.1 coordinate 3,575, forward strand.
TGCTGCCCATCGGCCGCAGCATCGCCGAGCTCTTCGGCTCGACCCCTGGCCCCACCGCCCCGCGCCTCGGCCGGTTCCTCATCGCGGCGATGTATCAGGGATCCGCGGTGGCCTGCGCGATGTTTCTGACGGGCCAGGCCAGCAACGTGCTCGCCGCGGGCCTGGCCGCCAAGCTCGCGGGCGTAGACGTCACCTGGTCGGGCTGGCTCGTGGCGGCCAGCGTGCCCGGCCTCGTGTCGTGCCTGGTCGTGCC
>JANNEJ010000418.1:0-7182 GCA_031378585.1 Acidobacteriota bacterium
AGATCGTGCGGCTCGTGGGCGAGGCGGCCGCCGTGGCGAAGCCCGGCGAGTGGATTCGTGGACGCGGCTGGCATCAGGAGAAGTGGAGCTCGGTACCGCAGCCGAACGTGGAGGGCTTCCCCTTTCACGACGCCCTCAGCAAGGTCTCGCCGAACAATCCAGTGATCCTCGAACACGCCAGCGGCCACGCCACCTACGTGAACGCGAAGGCGCTACAGGAGGCCGGCATCACCGCTGCCACGAAGAACCCTCCGGGCGGCGACATTCTGAAAGACCAGACGGGCCGGCCGATCGGCGTGCTGCGCGAGACGGCGTCGGATCTCGCCGACAACGCCGTGGCGGCGTGGTTCGCCGTGAAGACGCCAGCCGAACAGGCGGCCGACGCGCGCAAGGTCATCGAGCTGGCCGTGCAGGCGAGCCTCGAGAAGGGCGTCACGTCGTTTCAGGATGCCGGCGAGAGCTTCGCCACTGTGGACCTCCTGAAACAGGCCGCGACCGACGGCGTGCTGGGGATCCGGCTGTGGGTGATGGTGCGTGATAGCAACCCCAACATCGCCGCCAAGATGGGCGCCTACAAGGCCATCGGCCTGGCCAACAATCACCTCACGATTGCCGCCATCAAGAAGACTATTGACGGCGCCATTGGATCGCGCGGCGCGTGGTTGCTCGAACCCTACAGCGACATGCCGTCCAGCCGTGGACTGAACACCTCGCCGGTCGAGGAAGTGAAGGCACTGGCCGCCCTCGCGGCGGCAAGCGGGGTGCAGCTGGGTGTGCATGCCATCGGCGATCGTGCCAATCGCGAGACGCTCGACATCTACGAGGCGACGTTCAAGGCGAACCCCAGCGTGACGGACTGGCGGTGGCGCATCGAGCACGCCCAGCACCTGAGCGCCGCCGACATCCCGCGCTTTGGGCAACTCGGGGTGATCGCGTCGATGCAAGGCATCCATGCCACGTCCGACGCGCCTTACGTGCGGGCGCGCCTGGGCGAGGCGCGCGTGGCCGAGGGCGGTTACGTGTGGCAGAAGCTCATGAAGAGCGGCGCCGTCGTGTCAAACGGCACGGACGTGCCCGTCGAACGCATCGACCCGATGCCCAACCTGCACGCCACTATCACCCGCAAGACCTCAGACGGCGCCGCGTTCTATCCGGACCAGCGGATGTCGCGCGAAGAGGCGCTGCGGTCGTACACCTATAACGCGGCGTATGCCGCGAAGGAAGAACAGCTGAAGGGATCGCTGGCTGTCGGCAAGCTGGCCGACATCACGGTGCTGACCAAGGACATCATGACGGTGCCCGAAGACGACATCCTCACCGCCGGCGTGGCCTACACCATCGTCGGCGGCAAGGTGATGTATCGCAGTGCGGCCGCCAGAGCGGCGGCACGCTAGACGGCGCCCCGCACGGGCTACTTCTTGAGCGCGTCGCGAATCTCGCGCAGCAGCACGACGTCTTCAGGCGTCGGCGCGGGCGCCGCCGGCGCCGGCTTGCGGGCCGTGTTCACGGCCTTGACGACCATGAAGAGCACGAAGCCGACGATGAGCAGGTTCACGAGCGTGTTGATGAAGGCGCCGTAGTTGAGCGTGACGGCGCCGGCCGCCTTGGCCGCCGCCAGCGACGCGTACGGTCCGGCCGTGGCCCCCTGCTTCAGCGTGGCGAACAAGTTCGAGAAATCCGCTCCGCCCAGGATCGACCCGATGGGCGGCATCAGGATGTCGCCGACGAGCGAGTTGACGACGGCGCCGAACACGCCGCCGATGATCACGCCGACCGCGAGGTCGAACGCACTGCCGTTGACGATGAAGTTCTTGAACTCTTGAAACATGAATCACTCTCCTCGCACACCCGTGCGGGTCAGAACTTGTATACGACCGACAGCACGACCGACTGGTCGGCCTTCTTGAGCAGGGGGTTGGTCAACTTGTTCTTGTAGGTCGCAAGATACTCGGTCTTGAGGTCGAAATTCCCCGCCACCGACGTGATGAGACCGGCCGATAACGTGTAGAACGCGTCATCGAAGTCCTTCATTTTCCACAGACCAGTCGCGGCGTGGACGAACTTGGTCTTCTCCGCGAACTTGTGCGTGAGCTTCTCACCCGCCAGAATCGCCCCGCTGGTGTCGACGTCGAAGCCCGTGTTCTTCTCGAAGACCACACCGAGGCCGCCGTCGGTCGCCCACTCGGTGCGCTCGGTCGCGACGACCTTGTAGCTCAGACCAGCCGTGGGCGCCAGCAGATACTCGATGGACTTGAAGTTGTCGCGGGCAAACGTCGTGAGCCCGAACGCCGCGAGGCGTGGCGACAGCTTGTATTCGAGCCTGACATCCGCCTGGGAGCGGTCGACGTTGGACTCTCCGGCATTCGAGCCCTTCAGCAGCAGGCCGGTGGACTTGAAGATCACCGGCGTGCCGAAGTCGCGCAGCACGTCGAAGCCGACGTTGGTCGTGGACGTGTCGGAGTTGCCGCTGGTCAACGCCAAGCCGCCACCGATGGCGCCGGTCCAGCCTGGGGGAGGTGGCGGCGGGGCGGGGGCAGGAGCCGGCGCCTGGGCCAGCGCCGATGTGACGGCGAGTACGGTGGCGAGCAGGGTCGACGTGAGGGTGAGGCGCCGTGAAACCATGAGCATGAAGTATATGGACCCTGCGGTTGAGTCAGAAGTCACATGGCCCCGTCGCGCGGGGACGCGCCGGCCGGGGCCGGTGCCGGGCGAGTGCGGTGAGGGGACCGCTACAGCCTGAAGAGATAGCTGATCTTGGCGAAGAAACCGTCGGTCAGCCGCCGATACGGCTGACGGCCGTGCAGCGTCTCCTGCCCGACGATGCCCGTGCCGTAGCCGGCGAAGAACACGGTGCCTGGCGTGGGCTGATACGAGAACAGCCAGTCGAGCCGCAAGCGCTTGGTGTCCTGGCGGGATGCCGGCACGAACCCGCCCTGGCCGTCGGGCAGGTAAATGGGAAACCCGGTGCGGGAGTCGTCGCGCAGCGTGTCCTGAAAGGAGCCGTTCTGCTCGGCGATGACGCGCAGGAACACGGGGCGCGAGACCTGGTACTCGACCTCGAGCCGCGGGATGCGGCGGATGCCGACGTAGCTGCCGTCGCTGCGGCGCTGGAACGACTGCAACTGGTACCGCCCCTCGATCCGCAGCTGGTCGGTGGGGCGCCAGGTGCCGCCGAGGTTGGCGAACACGATGTCGGCCGACGACCACTCGTAGAAGTTCTCGTCTTTCCCCCACACGACAAACCCGTCAGCCGTGAATCCTCGGCGCGTCGGCACGGTGAACGAGGCCACGTAGTCGAGATTCGGCAGCCGCGGCGTGCCCACATACGGCTCGTAGCGCACGCTGCCGTCCGGCGCCGGGCGAGCCACGAGGTAGTCGCGGTAGAGCGTCTCGTCATAGCCAAAGCTCTCAATCAGCACCGACCCGCCCACGCGCCACCCGCCGCGCAGCGCCAGGTTCTGATTGAAGTGCAGCTTGCGGTCCTGCGAGGGCCGGCCGGCGGTGAAGTCGTCGTAGACCCACGAGCCGTCGACCCCGACGTCGCTCGTGAAGCGTTCGAGGAAGGCTCCTGGCGTGCCGTAGGTGGTGATCTGATTGGCGATGTTGACCGAGGCCACGCCGCGCCGGTTGATGAAACCCGACTGCGCCTGGAAGTCAGGGGAGACACCGCGCGACTGCACGCGCAGGCCGTATCGCCGGCCCGCGCGATTGAACGTGCCCTGCCAGAGCGGCGCGGTGAGCGTGGAATCGCCGGTGTCGGTGCGGCTGGCTGCACCCTGCAGCAGCAGGCTGTAGACGTCTTTCCATACCAGTCGGGTGTCGCCGCCCAGCACGCGGTTCGAGCGTGCGCCATCGACCCGGTCGGTGTAGACGAGTGCCACCTTCGAGCCCGTGCCCACGTCGCGCTGGGCCCGCAGAAGGTTGAACACGGGATGGTCCCGCCCAGTTGCCGAGGTGGCGGCGTCGTCCACCGCCATCAGGTAGGCCAGGCTCGTGGACTTCGATACGCGCCCGGTGAGCCGCGTCGCGGCCACTGGCGCCACGATGCGTCGGGTGTAGATCAGGTTGTTCGGCGTGGCGAACTGCTCGATGCCGTCGAGGAAGAACGGCCGCTTGTCGGGAAAGAACAGCGCCTGGCGCGGATCGAACTGGAACTGCCCGGCGTCGGCCTCGACCTGCGAGAAGTCGGGATTGACCGTGCCGTTGAGCGTCAGCGTCTCGGTCACGCCCCAGCGCACGTTCATGCCCAGATCGGGACGTGACCAGCCGTAGTCCCACCCAGACGCCGCCGGCGCGCCGTTCACCGCGGCCGTGGCCACCGGATTCAGGTCGAGCACCAGCCCCCGGCGCAAGTCGTGCATCCCGACGAGTGCACCGGACTGAGCCAGAAACGATGCGCCGTCGCGACGCGCGGGCGCCCAGCTCTCTTCCACACCCGCCCCCGGACTGACGCGGGTCACGTGCAGTCCCCATGACAGGTCGGCCGCGGCTTGATAGCGCAGGCTCTTGAAGGGGATGCGCACTTCGACGACATAGCCATCGGCCACCAGACGGCCGCGCGACTGGAACACGAAGTCGGGGCTGCGGTCCATCTCTTCGCGGCCTTGCGCGAGCCCGCCGAACCCGCCCCCACCGGCGCGCACGCCCTCCACCATGGCGCCGTCCATCTGCACGCCGTAGGGATTCACGGCAAACACGAACGCCTGGCGACCATCGCCAAACGTGCTCAGGAAGAACTGCACATGGTCGTCGGCGTCGATCTTGTCGCGGTCGGCGAGCGTGGCCTGCACGTCACCGGTTGCCGCCTGCGCGCGCACGCCGAAGTGGAGCGCTGAGGGCGAGTACCACACGAACACCTCGGTCGTGCGGTCGGCGGCACCGCCGTCGACGGGGGCGTAGCGCGAGAACCCGCTGAGATGGGCGGCCTGCTGCCAGACGGGCTCGTCGAGCACGCCGTCGATCTCCACCTCGGCCTCAACGCGCGGCGGACGCACCTGCAGCTGACGGTCCACGCCGGAGAACACGGCTGCCGCAGAAACGGGCATGGCCAGGGTTGGCGCCGCGGGCCCCTGGGCCGCAGCCACGAACGGCATAAGGCACGCGAACACGGGAACCCACCAGCGCAGCACGCGGTGTACGGTATCAGACGGCGTCGTGCTCCTGGAGCAGCTCGGACACGTGGCCGGGGACGACAGGTGGGACCGGCGCCATCCCTCTGTGGTCACGACGCCGATGCCCGTGGACGGACCACGACCACACGCAGGCAAGCAGCGCTAGCCGCGCGGCTTCAACCCGGCCTGGTCACTTGACGCCAATCTGTCTGAGCGCCTCGTCCGGGCACCCGGTCCATTCGGCGACGGAACGGTTGCCCATGTACTGCAGGTCGGCCATGCCGGGTTTCGACGTCCAGAAGCCGGACGCGGTCAAGTCGCGAAAGCTGAAGAAGAACGCGCGGCCGGGCGCGAAGTCCGGCTGCGGCGGCTCGGCCCCGGACGCGAGCGCGGGCACCGGCCAGGAGATGTCGTCGAGCACGGCGCCGCGCTCGCGCTCGCTGCACCCAACCCACGTCGTGTCGTAGCGACGCTGGCATTCCAGATCCAGCCAGGCCAGGCCGCCGCGCATGGCCGTCTGCCGCAATGATGCCTCCGGCAGCATCGGCTCGTCCCGCAGAATGAAGTCGATGAACTCCGGCACGCCGACATCGGTGGCGCTGCCCGATCGCTCGTCCTTGGGCAGAACCATGTCGGCCAGCACCCGCACGGTGGCAAATTCGTGCGCTGTGAAGAACTGCGGCGTGTAGCTCGTTCCGGCGACGGCCCCAGCTCGCGCGGCCTGCGCCAGGGCATGAGCCGTCGAGGCTTCTGCCTCGGTCCAGGTGAACCCGGCGGCCAGTGGCGCCGCTGCCAGCAGTCGAAGCAGGTCGCGACGGTTGAACGCCCCCATCAGATCACTCCCGCCTTGCGCTGTTCGGCGATGTACTCGCTCGTGCGCATCGCCAGCGCCAGGATGGTCCAGGTGACGTTCTTGTCGGCGTTGGTGACAAACGGGCCGCCATCGGCGACAAACAGGTTCCTGACGTCGTGGGCCTGGCAGTGCTGGTTCAGCACGCTCGTCGTCGGCGAGTGGCCCATGCGCGTCACCCCCACCTCGTGGATGATGCGGCCGCCGGGCGCAATCCCGTAGCCGGCCGCGCGGTCGGGCATGGGCGACAGCGCCGTGCCGCCCATCTCCTCGATCAGTGACCGGAACGTCGTCTGCATGTGCCGCACCTGGTCCAGCTCGTAGTCGGTCCACGTGAAGTGGAACCGCAGCACCGGGATGCCCCAGCGATCGACCACCGTCGGGTCGATCTCGCAGTAGCTGTGTTCGTTGGGCACCATCTCGCCGCGTCCCGCAAAGCTCACCGTGGAGCCGTAGAGGCGGCGATACTCGTCCTTGAGTTGCGTGCCGTAGCCGCCGGGCGCAACGGGCCGACCGGCGACGTCGGTACCGGTGTAGTTCTGGATGTTGCCGAGGAATCCGGCGCTCGGCATCCGGCGGCCGCCGCCGATCTCGATGTGATATCCGCGCGGAAAGTCGAGCGTGCGGTTGTCGAGCCACCATGGCATGTAGAGGTGCGCGCCGCCAGCGCCGTCTTCGTTGTGCGGCACGCGGTCCATCAGCTTCGGGATGAATCCCGACACGCCGACGCCGGTCGTGTCGGTCAGGTACTTGCCGACGGTGCCACTCGAATTGGCCAGGCCATGAGGGAAACGCGACGAGCGGGAGTTGAGCAGGATGCGGGCGGACTCGCAGGCACTGGCGGCAAGCACGACGATGCGGGCGCGGACGTGATGCTCGCGCCCGCTCGTGGTGTCGATGTAGGTGACACCGGTGGCAAGCCCCGTCTCGTCGGTCGTCACCTCGCGCGCCATCGCGCCGGTCACGATGTCAAGTCGCCTGGTGGCGAGCGCCGGCGGCAGCAGCACCGAGGGCGACGAGAAGTTGGCGTGCACGGCGCAGCCTCGCCCGCACTGGCCGCAGTAGTGGCACGCCTTGCGGCCGTTGTGGGGTCGCGTCAGGATCGACAGGCGCGACGGGATGCAGGTGATCGCCAGCGCATCGGCCGCCTGCTTGATGAGCAGTTCGTAGCAGCGCGGTTTGGGCGGCGGCAGGAAGTGGCCATCCGGCTCGTTGTGGAGG
>JANNEJ010000452.1:0-5851 GCA_031378585.1 Acidobacteriota bacterium
GAAGAAACGGCCGCGCGGCGGCTGAATGCCGCATTCCTGTCGGTGCACGAACGCAGCCGGGTGCTGGTCGTTCTCAAGGCTGCAACCAGCCGGGACGGTCGCATTGCCGCCGCGCCGGGTGTGCGGACCAGCATCACTGGCGCCGCCGCTTCGCGCCGCACCCAGGTGCTTCGCGCGTCGACAGACGCGATTGCCGTGGGGGTCGGCACGATTCTCGTCGATGACCCGTGTTTGACCGTGCGGGATGTGGTCCGAAACCGGCCGTTCACACGAGTGGTCTTCGACCGCAACCTGCGGACGCCCGCAGGGGCGCGCATCCTGGCCACCCCCGAAGGCGGGCGGGTGATAATGGTCACGTCATCGGCGTTGCTGGCCGAACGCCAAGATCGGGTGAGCGAGCTGGAAGCACAAGGGATCGTGGTTACTGGTGCGGCCACGCTCGAGGAGGCCTGCCGACGGCTCGTTGGCTTCGACGTGCAGGCGCTGCTCGTCGAGGGAGGTGGCCGGCTTCAGCGGGCGCTCTGGGAGGCTGAACTGGTCGACCGCCTGCATCTCATCGTGGCACCTGGCGTGCTCGGTGATGGTGGTGTGCCACTATTTGACGGCTATCCCGTCCCCTGGGATCGGTTGATCGGGCTCAACGCGGAGCCATGCGGGCAGGATGTCTGGATCGAGGCTGATGTTCACTGGAATCGTTGAGCACGTCGGACGTCTGGCTGAAGTAAAGCCGATGGCGGGCGGGTATCGCGTGCGGATTGAAACGCCGTTGGCAAGCGAGACGCAGCCGGGCGATAGCCTCGCCGTCTGCGGTGTGTGCCTCACGACGCTCGTTGTGGGGCAGGGCGAGGTCCATGCGGACATCGGTCCGGAGACCACGCGCATCACGACGCTCGGGGGGCTGGCCCGCGGGCAGCGCGTGAACCTCGAGCGGCCGATGCGCACCGACGGCCGCCTCGGCGGGCATTTCGTGCTCGGGCACGTGGACGGCGTCGGCGTGGTCGACGACGTGCGGGCCGAAGGTGACAGTCACTGGCTCACCGTGAGCTATCCGCCCTCGCTGGCCCCGCTCTTCATCCGGAAGGGCAGCGTGACGGTCGACGGCGTGAGCCTGACCGTGGCCGGGCTCGACGACCGCCGCATCGATCTGCAGATCGTCCCCTACACGTGGGCACACACGACGCTTGGCGATCTCAAGACCGGCGACAAGGTCAACCTCGAGTGCGACGTGCTTGGAAAATATGTGGTGCGCGCGGCGGAGATCGCCGGGCTGTCCGACCTGCGGCGACGCTGACAAAGACGCATGATGCCCAAGACCGCTTCCCGCCCCCGTCCTTCCGCCCGCACGAGCGGTCGCACCGCCCGGCCAGCACCGCGTCAGGTGTCTTCGCCGTCGCGCAGTCCGTTCGCTCGGGTTGAAGATGCTGTCGAGGCCATCCGCCGCGGACAGATGGTCATCGTGGTCGACGACGAAGATCGCGAGAACGAAGGCGACCTGACGGTGGCGGCCGAGAAGATCTCCCCCGAGATCATCAACTTCATGATGACGGAAGGTCGCGGCCTCATCTGCATGCCCATGACCGCCGAGCGGCTCGACGAGCTGGAGGTGCCCCTCCAGGTGCCGGCCGGCCGCAACACCACGATGTTCGACACGGCCTTCTGCATCGGCATCGAGGCGCGCCGTGGAGTGACGACCGGCATCTCGGCATCCGATCGCGCGACGACGATTCTGACGGCCATCCACAAGCGCACCAAGCCCACCGATCTCGCTCGGCCCGGCCACGTGCTGCCGCTCCGGGCGCGCGACGGCGGGGTGCTCGTCCGGGCAGGGCAGACCGAGGCGGCCATCGACCTGGCTCGTGCGGCCGGGCTCTACCCGGCCGGGGTGATTTGCGAGATCGCCAAGGCCGACGGCAGCATGGCGCGTGTGCCCGACCTGGTGAAGTTCGCCAGACGACACCGACTGCTCATGATTACGGTCGCCGATCTGATTCAGTACCGGATGCGTACCGAGCGCCTGGTCACCCGGGTGGCGCAGGCCCGCCTGCCCACCGAGCACGGGGCGTTCCGGATTCACGCCTACGAGAGCCCCCTCGACAAGGAAACGCACGTAGCGCTGGTCTGCGGCGATCTAGGGCACGGCCAGGACGTGCTCGTCCGCGTGCACTCGAAATGCCTGACGGGCGACGTGTTCCATTCGTCCAGGTGCGACTGCGGCGCTCAGCTCGAGGCGGCCATGCAGCGCATCGCCGCCGAGGGCCGAGGCGTGCTGCTCTACTTGAATCATGAAGGGCGGGGTATTGGTCTCGCCAACAAGATTCGCGCCTTTGAACTGCAGGACCAGGGCCTCGACACGGCCGAGGCCAATAAGCGCCTGGGTGTCAAGCCCGACCAGCGCGACTACGGCATTGGCGCCCAGGTCCTGCGTGACCTGGGGGTCCGCACGATGCGGCTGCTCACGAATAATCCCCGAAAATTTGTGGGTCTACAGGGGTACGGCCTGGCGGTGGTGGCGACGGCCCCCCTCGACATGACTCCCACCGCCCCGCCCTCTGGGTCTCTGCGGACAGAGCGGGAACGGCTGAGACGTCGCCCCACCAAGGTTTGACCGTTCGTCAGAACCTCAAGTAGAATAAAGGTTTGTGCCGAGCGCGCTCGGCCGCCCATACCCATGTTCGACGCCCTGAGCACCCGACTGCAAGATGTCTTCCAGTCGCTGAGCAGCGAGGTTCGCCTCACGCCAGCGACGACGGAACGCGTGTTGCGCGAGATCCGGGTGGCCCTCATCGAGGCCGACGTCAATCTCCAGGTCGTCAAGGCGTTTGTCGACCGGGTGCGCGACAAGGCGAGCGAGGCGTCCGTCCAGGCCAGCCTCAGTCCCAGCCAGCAGGTCGTTAAGATCGTGCGCGACGAACTGCTCGGCCTCTTCGGCGACGCGAAGGGTGGTCTGTCGCTAGGCGGGCCGGTCCCGAAAGTCATTGTGATGCTCGGCCTGCAGGGCTCGGGCAAGACTACGACTACTGGAAAACTGGCGCTGATGCTGGCCAAGCAGGGTCGCCACCCGGTCGTGGTGTCAACCGACGTTCGCCGTCCGGCCGCCATCGAACAGCTCTCGGTGGTGGGCGCGAAGGCTGGCGTGCGCGTCTTCGATCCGGCCGGCAACCTTGACCCGGTGTCGCGTGCACGCGGCGCGATGGTCGAAGCTCGCAACACGGGCTGCGACGTGGTCATCGTCGATACCGCCGGGCGCCTGCACATCGACGACGAGCTCATGGCCGAGCTCGTCGCCATCAAGGCCGCCGTGTCGCCGTCCGACCTGCTCTACGTCGCCGACGCGATGACGGGTCAGGACGCCATCAAGAGCGCCGGCGAGTTCAATCGTCAGATTGGTGTCACCGGGGTCGTGCTCTCGAAGGTTGATGGCGATGCCCGTGGCGGCGCGGCGCTGTCGGTCGTGTCGGTGGTTGGCGTGCCCATTGCGTTTGTCGGTGCGGGCGAGCGTCTGGAAGACCTCGAGGCGTTCCATGCCGACCGGTTCGTGTCGCGCCTGCTTGGCATGGGCGACGTGCTCTCGCTCATCGAGAAGGCCGAGGGCGTCATTGACGGCGCCGACGCGGCAAGACTCGAAGACAAAATCCGCAGGAACACGTTCAGCCTCGGCGACTTCCGCGATCAGCTGCGCACGATTCGGAAGATGGGTCCACTCGAGCACATCATGAAGTTGCTCCCGGGCATGGGCCAGATGAAGGAACTCGGCGCGCAGAAGCCCGACGAACGGCAGTTGCGGCGGGTCGAGGCGATCATCAACGCGATGACGCCCGAGGAACGAGAGCACGCCGAAGTGATCGACGGCAGCCGGCGCAAGCGGATCGCCAAGGGCAGCGGCACGTCGGTTGAAGATGTGAACCGGCTGCTCAAGCAGTATGCCGAGATGCGGAAGATGCTCAAGATGGTGGGGCAGATGACGGGCGAGGCCGTGCCCGAGGCTCCCAAGAAGCGGAAGAAGAAGGGGCCTTACAGCCTGATGCGCTAGCCGGATGTCCGGCTGGCGAGGACGAGGACACTACTTATGTTGGTTATTCGCATGCGCCGCACGGGGTCGAAGAAGCGCCCCCATTACCGGGTGGTCGTCACCGAGCGGCGTTCGCCGCGCGAGGGCGGGTTTCTCGAGACCCTCGGCTTTTACAACCCGCGCACCAAGCCGGCCGTGGTGGACGTGAATCGCGAACGCATCGCGCACTGGATCTCCCAGGGCGCGCGGCCGTCGGATTCCGTCCGGACGCTGCTTGCCAAGCACGTGACGCGCGACTTGAGTGCCGCGCTGTCGGTGGTCGTGGCCGCGGCGGCCGCGCCGCAGTCGTAACAGGGCGCCACCGTGGCTGACCTGAAATTACTCGTCGAGATCGTGGCGCGGGCACTCGCTGACGAGCCTGACTCCGTAGAAGTCGTGCAAGGTGAACGCCGCGGCGGCTTGCACTTCGAATTACAGGTTGCCTCTGGCGATCTGGGCCGTGTCATCGGACGGCAGGGCCGCACGGCGGCGGCCTTGCGCCAGTTGCTGGCGGCGGCGGCCGACGTGGATGGACAGAAAATCCAACTCGACATCCGCGACTCGACCGGGCGGCGCTGAGCCGTCGCCGGCCACCTGGGATGAGATGTTGCTCGTCGGAGTGGTGGCGCGGGCGAGGGGAACCAAGGGGGAAGTGATCGTCAACTCGACGACCGACTTTCCTGACACCCGGTTCGCGGAAGGCGCCACCGTATGGGGACGAGCGGGGGCGGACGGTGCCATCGAGGCGCTGACCGTCGCGCAGTATCGCATGCACATCGACCGGCCGATCGTGCGGTTCGAAGGCATCGCGGACATGACCGGCGCAGAGCGGGTGGCCGGATGGCAGTTACGGGTGCCGGCCTCGGCGGCACAGACGCTGGCAGCGCACGTGTACTACCACCACGACCTGGTGGGATGCGACGTGCACACGGCCGACGGCACGCGGGTCGGAGTCGTGAGCCGGGTCGACGGCGACGGACAGTCGGTGCGGCTGGCCATCACCGCCGCGCGTGGAGAGGTGCTGGTGCCGCTCGTGCAGGCGTTCTGCGCGGTGGATACGGCGGCACGACGTATCGTCGTCACGCCGCCGGAGGGCCTGCTCGACGTCAATGGGGCGTGGCGGGAATAGCGACACGAACAGACGGGGGGCGCGCGTGACATTTGACATCGTCACGATCTTCCCGAGGATGGTGGAAGCCGGTCTCGCCGAGGGCGTGGTGGGGCGGGCACGGACGAGCGGGTTGCTGGATATCGTGGTTCATGACCTGCGCGCCTACACCACCGACAAGCATCACGTCGTCGACGATGTGCCGTTTGGCGGGGGACCTGGCATGGTCATGAAGCCCGAACCGCTGTATGCGGCGGTGGAGGCGATTCGGTCGAAGCGGGGCACTGCGGGCGTTGTCATCGTGACGACGCCAGCGGGCAGGCGGTTCGATCAGGCGGCGGCGCAGCGTCTGGCGGCCACGGGCCACGTCACCTGGCTGTGCGGGCGCTACGAAGGCATCGACGAACGGGTCTGCGAGGCCGTCGGCGCCGAAGAGTGGTCAATTGGCGACTACGTGCTGAGCGGCGGCGAATTGCCGGCGCTCGTGATGCTCGACGCCGTGGCGCGACTGGTGCCAGGCGTCGTGGGGGATGCGCGGTCGGTGAGCGAAGATTCGTTCTCGGCCGGGCTGCTGGACCACCCGCACTACACACGGCCGGCCGTGTGGCGGGGGCGAGAGGTTCCGGGCGTGCTGCTGTCGGGGCACCACGGAGCAATTGAGACATGGCGACGGGAGTCGGCCACAGCGCGCACAC
>JANNEJ010000464.1:0-1940 GCA_031378585.1 Acidobacteriota bacterium
CGCCGCCACGCCCAACACCACGACCCGACGAGTGATCTCTAGCTGCATCGATCCAGCCTCCATAGACAGCAGTATCGCCCATCACGGCGCCGCTGAAAAGCGGGGCTGCTAGAATGCGCGCTCATGGAGCTAAATCGTCTCGTGGCGCTGTCGGTCTGCAGTGTGGCCCTGTGCGCCTCGGCACTCGGTGCCGTTGAGCCGGGCGCCCAACCCCCGGCCTTGCGCGCCGATGCGCCGGCGGGTGCCGTGCCGCCGCCGTGGGTGTACCTGATCGCCACGCCCGCAGCGCCGGGCGCCCCGGCGCCTCCGCCGGAGGATCCGTCGCCGAGGCGTCTGGCCGGCAGCACGGTCACACTCACGCCCCCGCAGCTGCGTGACCTCTTCAACCCGCCGGACTGGCATCCAGGCAACCACCCCACGCCGCCCGAGGTGGTGGCCCACGGACGCAAGCCCGACGCACGCGCGTGCGGCTACTGTCACTATCCCAACGGCCAGGGGCGCCCCGAGAACTCGTCGCTCGTGGGTTTGTCGGCAACCTACATCGTGCAGCAGATGGCCGACATGCGCGCCGGTCTGCGCCGCAGCGCCGACCCGAACATGCGTCCGCCAGCGGCGATGCTGACCATCGCTAAGGCGAGCACGGTGGAGGAAGACCGGGCGGCCGGCGAGTACTTCGCGTCGTTTGCCTACAAGACGTGGATCCGCGTCGTGGAGACCGGCACCGTGCCGAAAAACCGCGTGGCTGGCGGCACGTTCGTGCCCATCGAGGGAGCGGGCACCGAGCCGATTGCTGGACGTATCGTCGAGATGCCCGAGGACGTGGCACGCGCGGACCTGCGCGACTCGAACGCAGGATTCATCGCGTATGTGCCCCCGGGCAGCATCAAACGCGGCGAGGCACTCGTCACGACCGGCGGGGCAGGACGAACCGTGGCCTGTGGCACCTGTCACGGCGCCGACCTGAAGGGCCTGGGCCCGGTGCCGCCGCTGGCCGGCCGCTCGCCAAGCTACGCCGTGCGTCAGATGTTCGACCTGCAGCACGGCACGCGCCGGGGTCCCTGGGCTCCACTGATGGCGGCGGCCGTGCAGAAGCTGACACTGGACGACATGGTGGCGATTGCCGCCTACGCCGCGTCGCGGGAACCGTAAGGCGACGCACGACCTTTGGGTGCCGGGCGAGCGAAGAGGGGTCTGACCCCTCTGGCGCGAAAGTTGTGCCACCGGGGGCCACCGGGGTCAGACCCCTGATGCGCACAACGCCGCCACGAGCGCGTCCACGTCGCGCTGGTCGTTGTAGACGTGCGGCGCCACGCGGATCGCGCTGCCGCGCAGCGACACATGCACCTTGCGGTCGCGCAGCCGCTCGCCAATGGCCGTGATGTCGGTGCCGGCCGGTGCGCGCAGTCCGAACAGGTGTGCTCCGCGATACGCAGCGTCTTCCACGCGGTAGCCGAGCGCGTCGACCCTGGCCATCAGGTCGCCGGTGAGCGACGCGCAGTACTCCTGGATGCGTGTGGGCTGCCAGTCGAGCACCTGTTCGAGTGCGGCAACCGCCATGGGCATGAGCGCGAAGTTGCTGCGCTCGCCCACGTCGTAGCGCACGGCGCCGGGCTGGTAGTCGTCGCGGTAGTTCACGAGGTCCTTGAAGTTCTCGCTGCCGGCGCGGCCGATCCAGGTTTCCTCGAGCGGCTCACCGTCGTCGAAGCGCGGGCCCAGATACGCGAAGCCGAGCGAGTACGGCCCCCTAAGCCACTTGTAAGTGGCGCAGATGAGCGCGTCGGGCTGGATCGCCACCACGTCGAAGGGCAGCGCACCCACCGACTGTGTGCCGTCGATGACGAGCGCGGCGCCCACCGAGCGCGCACGTGCTCCAATCGCCTCCAGGTCGAACTTCGTGCCGTCGGTCCAGTGCACGTGGCCTAGCGCCACGATGGCCGTGC
>JANNEJ010000481.1:0-1962 GCA_031378585.1 Acidobacteriota bacterium
ACGAACATGTTGAAGATCGACGTCCAGACGAAGAACCCGCGGCCGATCCACACCTGCTGGCCGGCGGCGCCCCACGTCAGCAGCGCGAAGAACGCAATCAGGTTCAACGCGAAGAACCGGTAGCCCCACGATACAAAACGCGCGCGCGGCAGGCGCGCCACCAGGTACGCAAACGGCGGATTGGCCAGCAGCATGCCCGTGAGCGACCCCGTGAAGAGCCACGGCAGGTTGTTCACGCCGCCGGCCACGCCCATGTCGTCGCGGATCGGCCGAATGACGTAGTACGCCGACAGCACCGCGAAGAAGAAGAGCCACGACCAGGCCACGACCGCCAGCTCGCTCGGCCGCACGTCGACGAGCCGCTGAAGCCACGAGGCTCGGGCGGACGGATCGCGGTGGCTCATCGCGACACGGTGTTCAGGCGCCGGGCAGCGCGTCCACGAAGTCGGCCATGCGCTTGCGCATCGCCTGGTCCGGCAGCCGACCGAGACCGCCGCCGAGGTTGTCGATCATGTTCTTGGCCTGGCTCGTGGCCGGCGTCGTCACCGTGATGGCCGGGTGGCTGACGACGAACTTCAAGAAGAACTGCGCCCAGGTCTTCGCGTCGAACTCCACGGCGAAGTCGGGCACGGGCCGGTCGCCGACGCGCTTGAAGAGCCGCGTGCGGCCAAACGGCGCGTAGGCAAAGACGCCCATCTTCCGTTCCTGCGCCAGCGGCAGGATGGTGGCTTCGGCGTGGCGGTTGTCGATGGCGTAATCGACGCCAATGAAGTCGAGCGTCTCCTTGCGCATCGTGGTCACGAGGCCCTCGTACTGGCCTTCGAACGTGGTCGTCAGGCCGATGTAGCGAATGCGGCCCTGTTGCTTGTACTCGCGCAGGATCGGAATCTGCACGCCCACATCGCCCATGTTGTGCACCTGGATCAGGTCGATCTTCGCTTTCTTGACCCGCGCAAACGACGTCTCGACCTGCTGGCGCGCCGAGGCCGGATCGGCCCCGCCGCTGCCACGTCCGGCCACGTTCAGCTTCGTGGCCCAGAAGAGCTTGTCGGCCAGGGCCAGCTCGTTGACGATCTTGCCCGAAGCCTCTTCCGACGCGCCGTAGCCTGGCGCTGTGTCGAACACGGTGGCGCCTCCGCCGACGAGCGCCTTGAACACCTCGCGCAGGGCGGTGAGGTCTTCGCTGCGCGCCACCGAGGCGAACGTGGCCGAGCTGCCCAGGCCGATCACCGGCAGCCGCTCGCCGCTCGACGGAATCGCCTTGGTGTTCATCTTGCCCTGCGCGAGCAGCATGCGCGGGTCGAAGGCGAGGGTCGCGCCGGCGCCCATCGTCAGCGCAAGCCAGTCGCGGCGGGTAAGTGTCATCACGGCAGTTCTCCTCGAAATAGTCTATCCGGCCGAGCCGGGACCGGACTTGCCGATCAACTCGCCGCCACGGACACCCTCGTAGCGCCGTCCGAGAAGGTAAGCGATGGGGAACCACACGGCAGACATGATCACTCCCGCCACGGCCAGCCCGGCGACCCCGTAAGGCAGCACAGCGGCACTGAGCCAGGCGGAGGTCACGTCGCCAAAGCGGTAGACGACCGTGTCGATCACGTTCTTGGCCTTGTACTTGCTCTCTTGATCCACCACCGTGAAGAGCATCTCCCGGCTAGGCTTCGCGACGGCGTATTCAGCAAAACGGCGCACCACCTGAATGGACCCCAGGACCAGCAGTACCGGCGAGAACGCGACGGCCAGGAAGGCGAACACCATGATGAGGGGATTCAGCAGCAGTCCCGCGGTGACGCCGTAGCGCTCGATGATGCGTCCGGTGCCGAAGAGCTGCAGGAACACGGTCGTGCCGTTCACGACGAGATCGATCGTCGCGTAGGCCTGCGTGCGCGCCTCGCGGCTGGCGAAGGCTTTCGTGATGAGGTCGCCGAGCTGGAAGTAGATGATGGTCGAGATGGTGGTCAT
>JANNEJ010000500.1:0-3721 GCA_031378585.1 Acidobacteriota bacterium
GCCGCAGGGAAGAGTGCCCCCGAGACCACGGAGGACCGCCAGAGCAGCCGGGGCTCAGAGTTCGCCTCACGGAGACGCCGCGTCGACTCACGCGCCGCGTCTGCCCGCTACCCGTTCGTGCGCTCGAACTCGCGCATGAACTCCACGAGCGCAGTCACGCCCGCTTCGGGGAACGCGTTGTAGATCGACGCGCGCATGCCGCCGACCGAGCGATGGCCCTTGAGCCCGTCGAGACCGGCCGCCGTGGCCGCCTTCACGAAAGCGTTTTCCAGGTCCTCTGACGGCAGCCGGAACGTAATGTTCATCCGCGACCGGCTGCCCTTCTCGGCGGTGCCGCGGTAGAAGCCGGTGCGGTCGATCTCGGCATAGAGCGCCGCGGCCTTGCGGTCGTTGGCCGCGCCGATGCCGGGGAGCCCGCCTTGCGCCAGCGCCCACTTCATCACCAGGCCCATCAGGTAGATGCCAAAGCACGGCGGCGTGTTGTACATCGAGCCGTTCTCGGCGTGCACGGCGTAGTTCAGCATCGTGTGCAGCGCCTTGGAGGAGCGCGCCAGCAAGTCTTCGCGAATGACGACGAGCGTGACACCAGACGGGCCGAGGTTCTTCTGCGCGCCTGCGAAGATCAGGCCGTACTTCGCGACGTCGATGGGCCGGCTGAACATATCCGACGAGGTGTCGGCCACAAGCGGCACGTCGCCCACCGCAGGCTCGCCGGTCGATTCGGTGCCGAACAGCGTGTTGTTGGTGGTGAAGTGCACGTAGGCCGCGTTGGGCGTGAGCTGCAGTTCATCCTGGCGCGGAATGCGCGTGAAGTTCTCGCTCTCGGTCGAGGCCGCGATGTGCACGGTGCCCACGCGCTGGGCTTCCTTCACGGCCTTCTGCGCCCAGGCGCCGCTCACGATGTAGTCGGCGGTAGTGCCGGGGGTGAGCAGGTTGAGCGGCACCATCGAGAACTGCAGCGACGCGCCACCCTGCAGGAACAGCACCTTGTAGTTGGCCGGCACGTGGCCGAGCGTGCGCAGGTCGGCCTCGGTCGCGGCCAGAATCGCCTCGAAGGGCTTCGAACGGTGGCTGATCTCGAGCACCGACATGCCGACGCCGGGCAGCGCCACGAGGTCGCGCTGCGCCTCGAGCAGAACGGATTCCGGAAGCACGGCGGGACCGGCCGAGAAGTTGAAGATGCGCTGTGACATTGGGTCCTGGGGGCTGGGGGCTGGGGGCTAGGGGCTGGGGGCTAGGGCATGTCTAGGACAGAGTGACGAGCTGCACGTCGAGGACGTCCGAATTGTCGCGCACCGCGTCCAACGTGTGCGGCGCGGCGGCGCCGTCGATGTTGATGCGGGCCACGGCGGCTTGCGCGCCCTCGAACACGACGTTCTCGGTTTCCTGCACGTTCAGGCCGGCCGCGCGAAGTTCGCCAAACACGTGGGCCAGCACGCCAGGACGGTCGTGATGGCGCACCACCAGCATGTGCGTAGCCGGCGTCGAGCGCGCCAGGTTCACGACGTTGGGCACGCGTCCCGTGTCCTTGTAGACGCGCACGATGCGAACCGCTTCAGCGGCGATTGCCTCCTGCGATTGATCGGTGGAAGCGCCGATGTGGTGCGTGCCGTAGACGCCGGGCATCTGCACGATGCCATCGGCAAACGGCCCGGTGGCGCCGGTGGGCTCGGCGGCAAACACATCGAGGCCGGCACGAACGCCCTTCTCGCGAATCACGGCCGCCAGCGCCTCCTGGTCCACGACTTCCGCGCGCGCGGTGTTGACGAAGCAGGCACCCTTCTTGAGATGCGAGAGCAGCGCCGCGCTGACGAAGCCGCGTGTATCTTTGGCCAGCGCCAGGTGCACGCTGAGCACATCGGCCGCGCGCACGACATCTTCGGGAGTGGCCGTCACGGTGAGGTCGAGTTCCTGGGCGACGCGTGCGGCTTCGGCCTGGTCGGCCGCGAACCGCCGGCTCCAGACCACCACCGGCATGCCGAACGCGCGGGCGCGCACGGCCACTTCCCGGCCGATGTTGCCGAAGCCGAGCAAGCCCAGCGTGCGCCCATGCAGGCCGCGCGCCTTCGAGAACTCTTTCTTGTTCCACGTGCCCGCGCGCAGCTCCGCGACGTTGTCAGGAATCCGCCGGTCGAGCGACAGCATCAGGCCAAGCGCCAGCTCGGCAACGGCCACCGAGTTCTTGCCCGGGCAGTTCGACACGTAGATCCCGCGGGCCGACGCGCCCGCCACGTCGATGGTGTTGACGCCGGCACCGGCACGCACGATGAGCGACAGCGACCCGGCGTCGAGCACCGCCTCTGGCACTTTCGTGGACCGCACAACGAGTACCTCCGCGCCCGTCGCACGCACCGCGTCGGCCAGCGTCTGATCCACGGCGTCGGGCTGATAGCACACGTCGCAGCCCAGGGCGCTCAGGCCATCGAGCCCGCTTTGTTCGAACTTGTCAGCGACCAGTACTTTCATTCGGGATTCCTCGGGGCGGTCGTCATTCAACCGCGGCACTACACCAGGTGGCTGAGCACGCCGTCTCGCAGCTTGGGCTCGAACCAGGTGGATTTTGGCGGCATGATGCCGCCCGCATCCGAGATGCGCATCAGATCGTCGACCGACACCGGGAAGAGCGAGAAGCCCACAGCGAAGGCGCCGCCATCGACGAGGCGTTCGATTTCCGCCGTGCCGCGAATGCCGCCCACGAAGTCGATGCGCTTGTCGGTGCGCACGTCGTGGATCGCCAGGAGCGGTGCCAGCACCAGATCCTGCAGCCGGCTCACGTCGAGCGCGGCGTCGAGTGGCACATCCGCCGGCGCAGCGCCGAAATCCACGGTGGACCACTGCCCATCGAGATACATCGCCACCAGGCCCTTGCGGGCCGGCGTGGCCGCTCCTCCAGACGCAACGGCGCAACGGGCCGCGAGCGCGGACCGGAACGCGCCGGCGGTCATGCCGTTCAGGTCGCGCACGACGCGGTTATACGACAGCACCTGCATCTGAGCGTCGGGGAATGCCACGGCAAGGAAGCGTTCGTGCTCTCCGGGGCCCTCCCCGGCCAGAGCCTGGTGCGTGCGCCAGGCACTCGCGGCGCGGTGATGCCCGTCGGCGATATAGAGCGCCGGCACCGCCGCAAAGGCGGCCACCAGGGCCGGCACGAGCGCCTCGGAGGCCCGCCACACGACGTGCCGCACGCCGTCGCTCGCGGTGAAATCAAAGAGCGGGTCATCCGCAGTGACCGCCTGCACGGCGCCGTCCACGGCGCGCGACGCGCGGTAGGTCAGAAACACCGGCCCGGTCTGCGCGCGCAGCGCCAGGATGTGCCGTGTGCGATCGTCTTCTTTGTCGGGGCGCGTCTTCTCGTGCTTCTTGATGAGGTCGCGCGCGTACTCGTCCACCGAGTAGCAGGCCGCCACACCGGTTTGCACGTGCGTGCCCATGTGCAGGCGATAGACGTAGAGACACGGCGTGTCTTCGACGACGAGCGGCGCCGCCCGGCGCAAGCGGTCGAAGTTGTCGTCGGCGCGGGCGTAGACCTCGTCCGAGTAGATGTTGGTGCCAGGCGGGCATTCGATTTCTGGACGCGACACGCGCAGGAAGCTGAGCGCGTCTTCGCCGGCCAGCGCTTTGGCTTCGTCGCTGTTCACGACGTCGTAGGGCACGGCCGCCACGCGGGCCACCGACGCAGGCGTGGGACGCAGGGCGGCAAACGGGAATATCGCGGCCATCG
>JANNEJ010000563.1:0-3167 GCA_031378585.1 Acidobacteriota bacterium
GACGTTCACGTAGCTGTCGGGCAGGCCGCCACTTGCGGGCGCAGACGAGGCGAGTGCCTCGGTGGCGCCCGTCACGATGGCCGCGGGCGCGCTCGGCGCCGCCGGGGGCTGCACGGTGCCGTCGACCACCAGCGCCGCGTCGGGCGTGGGCGCGCTCACGCCCCACGCATTCATTGCGCGCACGCGTACCCAGTAGGTGCCCGACGGCACCGTCGCGGCAAACGACGTGGCCCTGACGCTCACCACGCCGTAGTCGGCGGTGCCGGTCGCACTACCGGCCTCGATGCGGTACTCGCGCGCGCCCGGCGCGGGCGTCCACGACAGTCCGGCCGTCTGGCCGGCGGCCAGTGCGCTCAGCGCCGTCGGCGCCGGGGGCGCCGCCGCGCCCGGGCCTGCACATTCGACGCGCGCGTCGGCCCAGTCCCGGTGATCGCTCACGGGGCCGTCTCCGCCGTCGGTCACGACGAGGCGCAACTCGTCGGCGCCGGTAAGGTCAAGCGCGCCTGCGATCGCGTCCTGCAGTCCGGTGATGAAGCCGCTGCGCACCACGGGCACGCCGTCGACCCAGATCTCCACCGTGACGGTGCCGGCCCCTTGCTCTTCGTCGTCGAGCCCCACCGACGTGGCGAACGTCGTGCACGCGCCGTTCAGATGAAAGCGAAGGTCGGCGGGCGCCCGCACGCCGAGGCCCTTGGCGTAGGTGATGCCGCGAATCGTCAGCGGTCCGCCATCGCCGGCCATGGCAGCGCCGGAACTGCGGTCCCGTTCCACCGGACCGGCGCCGTTGACCGCGCTCGTCCACGTCAAGTCGCTCAGGTACGACACGCCGGGCGGTGGCGAAAAGTCCGCCGTGTAGATCGCATCCGCGCTGCCCACGGTGATGGTGTGCTGACGCGCCGCGCCGCTCGACCAACTTGCAAACGACAGGCTCTGCTGGGGCGACGTGGTGGCCACCGACATCTGGCTGCCGACCACGGCGGCGAAGGTCGCGGGTGTCAGACGCCGCGTCTCGCCGAAGATCACCTGCAGGCCCGGCGGGTCGCTCAGCAGCGTGATCTCCGCCAGCTCAGGATGCACGTCGATGGACGTGCTCTTCGTGACGCCACGGCTGTCGGTGGCCGCGAGCGTGAACATGAGGAAGCTGTCGGCGCCGTGGTCGGGCGCGGTCAGGGTTCCGGCGGCACCAGCCGCGGTCATGAGCGGATGGGTGTGGCACACGCCGCCCGGGCAGTGCCGCACGAACACCGACCAGCGCAAGCTCGACGCGGGGAGTGGGCCATCTTCGGTGTCGGTGGCGACACCAGTGAAGGCGATCGCGTCGCCCGCCCGGAACGTCGTGGTCCGCAGTGGCGTGAGGATCACCGGCGCGGGCGGCTGGTTGACCACGGCCGAGGCCACCGTGAAGTTCCAGCTGAACGACGCCGTCATCGTGTTGCCAGACGGATCGGCGATGCCGCCCACACCGCCCGCGAGCGTGGCGGTGTAGCGCGTGCCGGACACGAGCGGCGACGCCGGGATGAGCGACACTCGACGTGACGGTGCGTCGTAGGCCACCGTTGCGCCGACCGGTGCGCTCGTCGTCGCCTCCACCAGAGTGACCGTGGCCGGGCCGACCGAGCCAGGGTCGAGTGCCTCCGAGAAGCTCGCCGACACCGTGAGGTCCGCAGGCACGGCCACGACGCTGGCCACCGGGCTGACCA
This sequence comes from Acidobacteriota bacterium, assembly GCA_031378585.1. Lineage (GTDB taxonomy): Bacteria > Acidobacteriota > Vicinamibacteria > Vicinamibacterales > UBA2999 > CADEFD01. The sequence continues at coordinate 1,701 of JANNEJ010000563.1, forward strand.
CGGTCACGACGGGAGCGCGGAGGTCGCCGCCGGCGCGCGTGCAGTCAAGCCGCGCGTCGGCCCAATCGACGTGGTCGCCGTGTGAACCGTCGCCCGCGTCGGTCACGACCAGGCGCAGCTCGGTCTTGCCGGTCACGTCGAGCTCGCCGCTGAGGGCCGCGGTGCCACCCGTGATCACGCCCGAGGCTCCCACCAGCACGCCGTCGAGCCAGACCTCGACGGTGGCGGTGCCGGTCCCGGCCGTTTCGTCGTCGATGCCCACGGTGGCGCGAAACGCGGTGCAGACGCCGCCAAGCGGAAAGCGGATATCGGATGGCGCCTTCACACCGAGCCCCTTCGCGTATTGCGTGCCGGCAAGCGTGAGCGTGCCGCCGTCGCCGGCATTGGCCGCGCCGTGACTGCGGTCGAACTCCACCGGCCCCGCGCCGTTTGTCGCCACGCTCCACGCCGCCGGCGCGTCACCCAGATAGATCGTCTCGGTCGGCCCGGTGTCGGGCGCGAAGCGAATGCGCCGCAGCTCCCCGCTGTACACCGAGAGATACATGAGCCCGTCGGCGGTCGTCTGCACGTCGACCGGGCCGTCCACGCCGGTCGCGAAGCCCTTGATCGGCGAGGCCACGGTGTCGGCGTCATCCACCGTCACGTACGACAGCGTATTGCGCACGAAGTCACCGAAGAAGAACGCGCCCTGGTAGATGTCGGGCAGCGCCGTGCCGGTGTAGAACGCGCCGCCGGTGATCGAGGCCGAGCCCGTCAGGTGCGGGTAGCCCGCGATCGCGGTGGCCACGGCCGCGGGCCCCTGGGCGACAAGCGTCTGACACTCGGCCAGTGGCTGATAGGCGGGCTGCTGCGCCGGACCTTCGTAGCAGGGCCAGCCGTAGTTCAGGCCAGGATGTGCGACGTTCACTTCCTCGAACAGTCCGGCGCCCACATCCGACACATAGGGACGCCCGGTCGAGGGTCGGATGGTGAAGCGGAAGGGATTGCGGAAGCCGTACGACCACACCTTCGAACGGTTCGCGTCGGCGTCACCCGTAAAGAACGGGTTGTCTGACAGCCCGCGGCCGTCGCGGCCGATCCGGATCAGTTTGCCCGCCAGTATGTCGAGCCGCTGCGTGCGCACGGCGCGCGGGTCCACCGTCGTGAAGCTCGAGGCGTCGCCGGTTGCCACCCAGAGGGCGTCGTCGGCGCTGAACCGGATCGCGCCGCCGTTATGTGACGGCCCATCGGCCGGGATGCAGTCGGCGCCGTCTGGCAGCAGCAGGCAGCTGGCGCCACCAGCGCCGCCGAGCAGCACCACCTCGGAGGCCATCGACGCCGTGTCGCCGGTGGCGGTGACGCGCACGAGCCGCGAGGTCTTCGGGCCGCTGTAGGTGAAGGGATCGTCCTCGTATACGTAGAAGAGGTAGACGTAGCCGTTGGTTGCAAACGCCGGGTCGGCGGCGACGCCGAGCAGTCCACGGTCCC
>JANNEJ010000566.1:0-2039 GCA_031378585.1 Acidobacteriota bacterium
CATTGTTGGTCGCCAGCCGCTAGCCGCTAGCCGCTAGCCGCTAGTCCCTAGTCCCTAGTCCCTAGTCCCTGTTCTTAATGGGCGTGTCGTCGCGGTTGCCCCACTCTTCCCACGCGCCGTAGTAGTTACTGAGCTTCGCGAGGTCGTGGCCCAGGAGTGCCAGCGTAAACAGGTTGTGGCTCGCGCGCATGCCGACCTGGCAGTAGACGATGACCTGGTCGCTCTTCGTGACGCCCTTCTCGCGCCAGGTGCGTTCGATGTCAGCGGGGGACTTCAGCGCTCGCGTGGTCGTGTCCAGGACGTCTTCCCAGTACAACGGAATCGACGACTCGATGAAGCCGCCGCGCTTGATGCCACGCAAGTCCTTGCCGTCGATCTCGCCTTGGGTGCGCGCGTCGATGATCTTCGTGCCTTTCGCGTTGATGGCGGCCTTCACGTCGTCGGCGGTGGCGACATTCACGGTGCCCTTCTTCACGGTGAAGGTCACCGCAGTCGGCACCGGCACATCAGTGTTGGTCGCGAGCTTCTCAGCCGACCACTTCGTCCAGCCGCCGTTCAGCAGCGCCACGTTCGTGTGGCCGTGGTAGTTCAGAATCCACCACAGCCGCGCGGCGTAGAGCCCGCCGCGTTCGTCGTACACGATGACGCGCGTTGTACTCGCGATGCCGAGGCGGCCCATGAGTGCCGCGAACTCCTGCGGTGTGGGCAGGAACGTGGGCGGTGCCTTCGGGTTGCGGATGGCGTTGTTGTCGAGCCAGATCGCGCCGGGGATGTGCCCGTCGGCATACCCACGGGGGCGCATGTCCACAACGCGCACGTTGGGCGCGGCGAGACTGGCGGCGAGCCACGTCGTGTCGACGAGCAACTCGGGACGCGCGAAGGCCGCGGTCTGGGCGATGGCCGGAGTCGCGGTCAGCAGCAGGGCAGCGAGCAGTCGAAGAGTGCGCATGCTCTGCATTGTAGCGGCTGTCGCCGCCCCGCGACGCTCCAGCCCTAGTCGTGGCGGACGACTGTGCGATCCTCGCCCCAGCCGGCCGTGCGTGGTGGCGGCGCCGGCAGGATCTGCCGCAGGTAGGCGGCGGCACCCTTCGCCTGCTGCCACTGCGCCGGGTAGCCGAGCGAGACCTCTTCGAAGCGCACGCCGTCGCGCCATCTGGTGCTGCGCATGTGGAGGTGCCCCGATACGACGACCTCGACGGGGAACCGCGTGTGCCAGTCGGTGGTGCGCGTCGTGCCGCACCAGATCGTGAATCGTGGAATGCGCGGCAGCACGGCCAGGTCGGGCCGCAGCGGGAAGTGGTTGACGAGCACGATGGGACGGCCTGGCGGCACGGCGGCGAGCCGCGCTTCGGTGTAGCCGACGCGCGCGGCGCACCAGGCGTCGCGGGTGGCAAACGGCGAGGGCGCGAGCAGGACCTCGTCGGCGCAGCGAAGGTTCGCCGCGGCCGCCCAGGCGACCGCATCAGTCGGCGACATCCCGGACGGCGCAAACGAGTAGTCGTAGAGCGTGAAGCAGGGTGCGATGACCGCCCGCGGCTCGCCGGGCCATTCGACAAACGGATCCTCGGGCGTCAGCACGCCGGCCTTCCGGCACTGGTCCACGAGGCGCTCGTAGTGCGCCACACCACGTTCGGCGTCGGGCCATTGCCGCGGCGTCCAGAGGTCGTGATTGCCCGGCACCCAGATCACCCTGGCGAACCGCGCCGTGACGACATCGAGCACGAGCTGCAATTGGGCGGACGTGTCGCCGGTGTCGCCGCCGAGAATCAGCCAGTCGCCGGCGTAGGCCGGCAGCGCCTCCACCGCGCGGCGGTTGGCCTCGTAGCCGACGTGCAGATCGCTGATGGCCCAGAGCGTCACGGCGTCGCGGCTCAGCGGATCAGGGGAGCAAGTCGGCCAGTGGCAGATCGACGATTGTCACCCGCAGGTCGTCGCCCTCGCGCTCGATCGCCAGCGACAGACGGTGGTCGGGGGTTGGCCACGCCTGCCAGAACTGCCAGCGTTGGGCGACGTCGTCGAAGCCGTCGGCAAACGTGATC
>JANNEJ010000571.1:0-6369 GCA_031378585.1 Acidobacteriota bacterium
GTGACGGCGATCGCGCGCCGGCACGGGTTCGCGACGCGCGTCGTCGCGCATCCGTGGGGGTGTGAGTACTACTTGCGCGAAGGCCGGATGATGCCGGCCGATGGGCTCGCGCAGTTGCGCGCGTGTGATGCCATCTACCTGGGCGCGATCGGCGCGCCCACGGTGCCGGATCACGTGTCGGTGTGGGAGCTCATCCTGCCCATCCGCCAGCACTTCGAGCAGTACGTCAACCTGCGGCCGATGAAGTTGCTCGCCGGGGTTCCTGGACCGCTGCGCGACCGCACCCCAGCCGACGTCGACTGGGTGTGCGTGCGCGAGAACTCCGAGGGCGAATACGCCGGCCTGGGCGGACGGCTGCACAAGGGCACGCCGCACGAGGTGGCGGAGCAGACCGGCCTGTTCACCCGTCGCGGCATCGACCGCGTGGTGCGCTACGCCTGCGAGTTGGCCATGGCGCGCCCTCGCAAGCTGCTCGCCAGCGCCACCAAGTCGAATGCCCTGCAGCACTCGATGGTGCTATGGGACGAGGTGGTCGAGGAGGTGGCGCGCGACTTCCCCGCCCTCACCATCCGCAAGTATCACGTCGACGCGCTGGCGGCGCGCATGGTCACGCACCCGCAGACGCTCGACGTGATGGTGGCGTCGAATCTGTTCGGCGACATCCTCACCGACCTCGGCGCCGCCGTGTCGGGGTCACTGGGCGTGGCGCCCGGGGCGAACCTGAATCCCCCGCGCCAGCATCCGTCGATGTTCGAGCCCATCCACGGGTCGGCACCCGACATCGCCGGCAAGGGCATCGCCAACCCGATTGGCGCCATCTGGGCCGCTGCCTTGATGCTCGACCACCTGGGACAGGCAGACGCAAGCCGCGCGATGGTGCAGGCCATCGAGCGCGTGCTGGCGGAGGGACGCGTGCGAACGCCTGACCTGGGCGGCACGGCGAGCACTCGCGACGTCACCGCCGCGGTCGTGCACGCGCTCTGACGCCCGGGGGCCGCGCCGGGGCGACCAGACATGCCGGCAATGACGCGGGACGAGACAAAGAAAAACCGGCAGTATCTGCAAGAACCATGCAGACACCGCCGGTTGTAGAGCTACCGAGCGCGGCGGACCGCGCGTGGGTGGGCAGGTTTACCGGAAGACGTACCGGAAGCCGCCCCAGAACTGGTAGTTGTTGTCGATGTTGTCGAGCTCGTTCAGGAACAACCGGCCCTCGATCACAAACAGCAGCCGCGCGCGTTCGTCCGCGTACTTCGTGAGCGGCATACCCGCGTGCAGCAGCACGGTCGGCGACAGATTGTCGCCGTCGAACACGTCATACAGCCCGAGGCCCGTGCCCACGAAGCCGCCGCCGGCGAACGTGCGGTTCAGTTCCACCTCAGCGAAGACGGCCGTGCGGTCGTTTTCATCGAGGTTGAACGCCACGCCGATGGCCGGCGCGATCACGACGTTTGGGGTGACCTGGAACTGCACGCCGCCCTTGAGACCCACGAGCGGGTCGCAGAAGCTGCGCTCCAAGTCCAAGCGCCCGTCGGCGATCTCAATCGTGCGACGCTGCTTGCCGAACGCCGCGAGCAGAAACGGGTCAATCTTGTCGACCGGCGGGGGCGGCTGCACCACCGGTGGTGGCGGTGGTGGTGGTGGCGGTGGCGGCGGTGGTGGCGGTGGTGGTGGTGGTGGCGGTGGTGGTGGCGGTGGCGGAGGTGGCGGCGGCGGCGGGGTCGGCCGCGGCGCCACGGCCGTCGCACTGACCAGCGACAAGTTACCGCAATCCTCGGGAACGACGAACACGTAGCCCATCGTCGACGTGTCTACGGAAAAACGGAACGCCTTGAACGGCTGCTTCCCGCCCCAGCGAACATTGCGGACCACGTCGGGCTTGCCCTTGCGCTTCAGCGCCATCCACTCCAGGTGCTCGCCCGGCGCGACCGTCGTCTCCGTGACAGCCCCGGTCGTCATGGTGTCGATGACCTGCGAACTGATGCTCGACAGACCGGCTCCGTCCAGAATCTGCGTCAAAGCCGCCCTGTTTGCCGTCGACATCCGCTTCAGCGCATCCACCGAGCGGACGGGCCGACTGAACCGCGTGCTGCCGCCCAGCACACGGATCGTTTTTTCGCCACCAGCGGGCGTCTGAGCCGACGCGACCGGCACCAGGCCGGTGACGCCAAGCGCCGCGACCAGCGCCGCGACGCCGATGAACCTCAGTTGAAGTGTCATCTTCATCTTGTTCCTTATGGTTTTCATTGCGAGCACAGAGTCCCCTTACTGTTCCGTAGATACGCTGGCATCTTACACTATCGGTCGTTGAAATCGCAGGCTGCACTCCCCAGAAATGCCCACGACAGGCCAGTTGTGCACTACTGGCGGTGCAAGCCCTTGAAACTGAACTCGGCCTTCTCGCCGGTTGGTCCACGGCGGGCCGGATTCGCCAGGCGTGGATTGACAACACTCCAAATTCGGCGAAAATGGTTCGTGCCAACAATAGATCGACTCGCTGAGCCTCGGATCCGGCGGGCACTGGACCGCCAGAAGTCGGTGCTGCTGCTTGGACCGCGCCAGACCGGCAAGACCACGCTGGTGGAGGCGCTCAAGCCCGATGTGCTCCTCAACTTCCTTCGGCCGGAGGTACGGCAGCGCTACGAGCGCGCGCCGCACCTGCTCGGCGCGGAAGTGGAAGCGCTGGCGCCGAGGTCGCGCGACCGCCGGCCGCTGGTGGTCCTCGACGAGGTGCAGCGCGTACCCGATCTCGTGAACGTCGTCCAGGACCTGGTGGACCGGCGGCTCGCCCGGTTCGTGCTCACCGGGTCGTCCGCACGCAAACTGCGGCGCGGCGGTGGCGTCAACCTGCTGCCGGGCCGACTGCTGCCGGTGCGACTCGACCCGTTGTCGCTTGCCGAGCACGTCCCGGCAACGCTGGAGACGGCGCTTCTCGACGGCAGCTTGCCGGGCATCGCACTCGAGGCCGACGCCGCGACGCGCGACGAAGACTTGCGCGCATACACCACCTTGTACCTGGAAGAGGAAGTGCGCGCCGAAGCCCTGGTGCGCAATCTTGGACGATTCTCGCGCTTCCTGCAGCTCGCCGCGCTCGAAGCCGGCAACATCAGCCATTTTCGAGGCATCGCCCAGGAGCTCGGCGTGTCGCACACCACCGTGGCCGGTTACTACGAGATCCTGGAAGACTGCCTGATTGCCGAGCGGATCGACCCGCTGTCAGACAGCCGCACGCGCAAGAAACTCACCAAGTCGCCGCGGTACCTGTTCTTCGATCTCGGGGTGCGCCGGGCCGCCGCCGAAGAAGGGCGCCACGTGCGCGCCTCAATACTCGGCACGCTGTTCGAGCAGTTCGTGGGGCTGGAACTGCTCCGCGCCACGCGGCAGACCGCGGGCGGCCTGCGGCTGCGGTTCTGGCGCGACCCGGACGGCCCCGAAGTCGACTGGGTCGTGGAGGGAGATGACCGCTGGCTGCCGGTGGAAGTCAAATGGAGCCAGGCGCCGACGGAGCGGGATGCGAAACATCTCCACACATTCCTCGACGAATACCCGAAGGCGCGTGAGGGCGTCGTGGTGTGTCGCACGCCACGACGCTTCAAGCTCGCCGCGCGAGTGACGGCGGTGCCCTGGCAGGAGATTCCGCTGCTGGCGGAAAGCCTGACGTGACGCGCGCGCCGTGGGGGTGCTGCACGGGCGGCTCAACGGCGTCGGAATCGCCAGGGTCACTTTTGTGTTCGTCGCGCTGGTGTCGGCTGTGGCAGCATCGGCGCGCACTGCGGGGGCCCGGGTGGCAATCCGCGTGGCCGGAAGCTGGGTGGCCGCTATTGCACGTCACGAACCGTTTTGAGGAGGAGACAGCATGAACTTGATTATTTCGCTTGTGATTGGCGCGGTGATTGGCTGGCTGGCCAGCATGGTGATGAAGACGAACAATCAGATGGGGTCAGTCGCCAACATCGTGGTGGGCATCGTGGGCGCCTGGCTGGGCAGCGTCCTGGCGGGCGTGGTCGGCATGACCGCGACGTCCATGGTCGGCAGCATCATCGTGTCGGTCGTGGGCGCCAGCGTGCTGATTGCGATTCTGAAGGCCCTCAACATCTTCAAGTAGAACACCCGGGGCATTCGTGAGTGCGGTGCTGGTCCGTCGCTGGTCGAGCGCGGCGGACCAGACGATCGCTTCGCTTCCCTGCCCTCGCTCCCGTATGATGCGGGCTGTGTCTCCAGTGTCGACGGTCCATTCACGGCTCATCTACGACTCGCTCAAGGCGTGCGGCGTGCGCCTCGTGTCCGCCCTGCCGGAAACGTGGCTCGTGCATCTCATTCGCATGGCCGAAGACGACCCCGAGATGACCCTGGTGCGCCTGGCGAAGGAAGAGGAAGGCGTGGGCGTGTCGGCCGGGGCCCACCTGGCGGGGATGAAATCGGCGATGCTGATGCAGAACCACGGGTTCCTGGCCTCGGTCAACGGCATCGTCTCGTGCGCGCAGCTGTACCGGATTCCCTTGCTGATGCTCGTGAGCCACCGCGGCGACATGGGCGAGCGCGACCCCTGGCAGACCGAGGGCGGCGCCGTGACCGAGGCGCTGCTTGGCACGCTGCGCATTCCGTTTGCGCGGCTTGACCGTCCCGAGCACGTCGCCACCCGCATTGCGCAGGCGCAGACCCTGGCCTACGCCTCCAACAAGCCAGCCGCGTTGCTGCTCTGCCGGGATCTGATGTGGGAGGAACCGTCGTGACCGGCGATGAAGCGCCCTTCGCGCTGACGCGGCTCGACGCGTTGAAGGCCATCTACGGCCGGCTGGACGACCTCGTCGTCGTGACGATCATGGGCGCGGTCGCCGCCGAGCTCCAGTCGCTCGGGCATCGTCCGAACTTCTTCTATCTGCAACACGCCATGGGCCTGGCCTCGTCCATGGGACTTGGGATCGCACTGGCGCAGCCCCACCGCACGGTGGTCGTGTTCGACGGCGACGGGTCGCTGCTGATGAACCTCGGCGGCCTCACGACGCTCGCGCGCTATCGGCCCGGCAATCTGGTGCACGTGGTCTTCGACAACGAGAGTCTGCTCTCGGTCGGCGGATTCCCCACGGCTACATCCACGGGCACCGACCTGGCGGCGATTGCCGCGGCCGCAGGCGTGCCGAGAACGGCCACAGTGCGCACACTCGACGCGTTTGTCGCCGCCTTTGACGAAGCGCTCGCCGCGGGCGTGCTGACCACGATGGTTGCCAAGGTGCAGGCCGTCGGGCCAGCGGCGTTTGTCACCGACCTTTCACTGCTCGAGAATCGCTTCCAGTTCCAGAGGTATCTGTCCCGTGACATCAACCCTGACCCAGCTCGTTGACGACCTGCAGGCCGGCCGCCTCCGCGTCGTCGATCTGACGCAACCCCTCGGGCCGTCCACGCCCGTCATCGACCTGCCGCCGATGTTTGCCGCGTCGCCGGGTGTCTCAATCGACGTGATCTCTCAGTACGACGCCGTGGGCCCGGCCTGGTACTGGAACCGGCTGTCGTTTGGCGAGCACACCGGCACGCACTTCGACGCGCCGGTGCACTGGGTGACGGGCAAAGACCTGCCAGACAACGCGTGCGACACGATCCCGGCGCGGCGCTTCGTGGGTGCCGCCTCGGTGATCGACGTGACGGCCGACGTGGAGGCAAACCCGGACTTCCTGTTGACGCCCGAGCGGCTCGAGCAGTGGGAGGTCGAGCACGGCCGGATTCCCCGTGGCGCGTGGGTGCTCTTGCGCACGGGCTGGAGCCGGCGCGTGGGCAAGACGGCGTTCATCAACGCCGGGGCCGACGGGCCGCACAGTCCTGGGTTCGACGCCCGCACGTCGACGCTTCTCGCACACGACCGCGATGTGCTCGGCGTGGGCGTCGAGACCATCGGCACCGACGCCGGACAAGCCGGGAGCTTCGACCCGCCGTTCCCGAATCACACGATCATGCACGGAGCCGGCAAGTTCGGTCTCGCGAGCCTCTGCAACCTCGAGCAACTGCCGCCGACGGGCGCCGTCGTGATTGCCGCGCCTCTCAAGATCGTCGGCGGCAGCGGCAGCCCGCTACGGGTGATCGCCATCACACCGTAGGGACTGCGGGAGAGACCGGACGGGGTTACCGGGCCGCCGACATCTGCCTGGTGTGCGCCAGTGCGGGACGGTCGGCCGACGTCGTGCCCACCATGTCGAGCAGCTTCTTGTAGAGCGCCGCCGCGGCCGGCTTGTTGCCATCGGCTTCCGCAGCGCGGGCAGCGCCGTAGAGGCCCAGGAAGCGTCCTGGCTCCTTGACCATCGTCTTCTGGAACGCCGTCTGCGCCTCTACGGCACGGCCCGCGTCGAGCAGCATGAACCCGAGCAGCTCGCGCGCCGG
>JANNEJ010000616.1:0-3031 GCA_031378585.1 Acidobacteriota bacterium
TACCCCGCCACGGTCACGACCTTGCCGCAGATGGTCAGGTTGGTCGCCACGAGCAGGCCTTCAATGGTGCTCTGGCCGGTGCCGTAGCGATTGTCGAACAGGTGCTTCATCAAGGCGTTGTTCACGCCGATACACGGGAACCGCAGGCCTTCGATGCGCTCGATTGCCTTGATGATGTTGACGCCGCCGGTCGTCTCTTCCGACAGTCCGATGACGCGGTCCAGCAGCTCCGGGCGCTCTTTGTGCAGCGTCGACAGCAACTGCGCGCCGTCGTCGATGATGAGATCGGGCCGGTGGTCGAGCGTCTCGTGAAAGTGCCGGTGATACGCCGCCGGGTCTTCGCCGCGCTGGCCGAAGCACGTGAGGTGACGCTGCAGATAGGCCACGCACGAGTCCTGCGTCGACAAGGCGTTGCTTGGGCACATCACGACCGTGGCCCCGCCGGCCTTGATAGTGAGCCCGAGGTTGGCGGTCTTCGGCTCGAGGTGCAAACAGATCGCCACGGTGAGGCCCGCAAACGGCTGCTCCCGGGCGTAGTCGGCCCTGATCCGCTGCAAGACGGGCATGTGGGCAAAGACCCACTCCACGCGCTGTTCACCGAGGGTATAGGCGTCCATGTGTTGCCCCTGTCAGAGCGGTCCCCCCATCGAGACCGCAGGATGCGCGCCAGCAGGGTACTCGAAGTAGAACGACGCGGCGTCGTGGATAGTGATGTGATGGGACATGGATCCGTTGGCACTCGCCGACGCGCGGCGGATGGTCGAGCGCCAGTTGCGGCCGCGCGGCATTCGCGACGAGCGCGTGCTGTCCGCCATGGCGAAGGTGCCGCGGCACGCCTTCGTGCCCGTCATTGAGCAGCGCGGCGCCTACGACGACACGCCGCTGCCGATCGGCCACGGGCAGACGATCTCGCAGCCCTACATCGTCGCGTTCATGACGGAAGCACTCCGGCTGTTGCCCGACGACGTCGTGCTCGAGATCGGGACCGGTTGTGGCTACCAGGCCGCGGTCCTGGGCGAACTCGTGCGCGACGTGTATTCGATCGAGCTCGTGCCGGAGCTGGCCGAACGGGCGCGCCGCACCCTCGAGGCCGAGGGGTACCACAACGTCCACGTACGCGCCGGTGAAGGGCATCGGGGCTGGCCCGAGCACGCGCCGTTTGCGAAAATCATCGTCACCGCCGCGCCGGCCGTCGTGCCCGCGGCACTCATCGACCAGCTTGCCGTCGGCGGCACGATGATTCTGCCGGTGGGGCCCCAGTTCGGCGATCAGGAGCTGCGCGTCATCAGGAAGACCGAACAGGGACTCGTGACCGAACGCAGCCTGGCCGTGCGGTTCGTGCCGATGGTGACGCCGCCTGGCCCGCAGCCGCTCAGCGGACGATGAGCGAGTCGATGTCTTCCGACGGCACGTCGGCCAGCGCCACCTGCAGGTTGCCGGCGTTGGTGGCGTTGAGCAGCCCGGTCGCCATCGAAATCACGCCCTCGCGCACCAGTCGTTCGAGCTCACCGTCGAAATGTTGCATGCCGTCGAGCGCGCCGTCGTTCATCGCGTCGAGCAGTGAGCGGCCTTCGCGGTCGCCATTCTCGATGTAGTCTCGCGTCCGCAAGGTGGACTTCAGAATCTCGAGGACCGGCACGCGGCCCCCGCTCACCTTCGGAACGAGGCGCTGAGAGATGAAGCAACGGAACGATCCGGCCAGCCGCGTGCGGACCTGACGCTGATCGCCGGTCTCGAAGGCGCCGATGATGCGGTCGACGGTTCGCGACGCGTCGATCGTGTGCAGTGTCGACAGCACGAGATGCCCGGTTTCGGCGGCCGTCAGCGCAATCTCGATCGTTTCACGATCGCGCATCTCGCCCACCAGAATCACCTTCGGCGCCTGACGAAGCGCGGCCCTGAGCGCCAGCGAGAACGTCGGCGTGTCGCTGTGCAGTTCGCGCTGGTGCACTGTGCCCTTCTTGTGCACGTGCAGGAACTCGATGGGATCTTCAATCGTGATGATGTGCTCGGCGCGCGACTCGTTGATGAGATCGATGATCGCCGCCAGCGTCGACGACTTGCCGGAGCCGGTCGGCCCCGTCACCAGCACGATGCCGCTCTTGAGCGCCGCGACGTCGGCCAGGGTGGCTGGAAGATTGAGGTCGTGCAGCGTCGGGACCCGGGTGGCGATGACGCGCATCACGGCCGCGAGCGAGCCTCGTTGACGGAACACGTTGACCCGGAACCGCGCCCGTTCGGGCAGCGAGTACGAGAGGTCGCATGCCCCCTGATCTCTCAACATCCGGATCGCCTGGTCGTGGCCGGCCACCAGGTCGAAGGCGATGCGGGCCGTGTCGTCGGTTGTCAGCATGTCCAGACCTGGCACACGCACCGATGTCAGCTGCCCGTGTTGCTCGACCTGCGGCGGTCGGCCTGCGAGAAGACGAGGTCGCTGATCCCGTGACCCGAGTCGAGCATGGCCTGCACCAGGGCGCTGGTGGCAATCGCGCCCGGTGCCGCGGTCTGCGTGCCAAACAGCAGCGCCAGGTCGGCGCTCGTGGCGGAGGTGGCATCGGCGGCGTTTGTAGGCATCGGGTCCTTGGAGTCGCCTTGTCGCTTGGCGGTCCCTCGCAGCTTATCGGCCGGCGGGCCTTTGCCATCAGGGCGCAGCCGCGCGTCCGTCGTAGCAGCCTGGTCCTGCCGCCAGTCAGGCCCTTTGGGGAAATCCGCCACGCCGTCAGGGAATTCTGGCGGGTCCGCGAGCCGAATTACCCGCCCTGCCCAATGGATTCAGGCCATCCCGGCGAAGGCCTCCCGGTATGTCGATTGCACACGATCTCAGGATGCATCGTCGCGCCCTGCTCCAGGCACTTGGTCTTGCCCCCTTCCTTCAGGTCGGTCGCGCCGCGGGCCTCGACCTGTCTGCCACGCACGCCGGACTGAACCTGTAATCACTGTCACATCCTCGAGCACGAGGACATGGGCATGATGCGCAACTTCCGGATTCGCGCGTAGAGATCAGCGGTCCGGCGCGATCTGGGTGAGCCGG
>JANNEJ010000622.1:0-2748 GCA_031378585.1 Acidobacteriota bacterium
GCACCTTCGGATAGACGGTGTCTTCCGGCTCCCCGCGGAAGTCGATGACCACCGGGCCGTTGTGGGCGCGCGCGGCCTGCACCGTGGTAATCACGTCGGCGCGTTCGGTGACCCGCATCGCGGTCAGGCCGAAGGCCTCGGCCAGCTTCACGAAGTCGGGACTGGTGAGCGGCGTGGCGGCGTAGCGGCGTTCGTAGAAGAACTCCTGCCACTGCCGCACCATGCCGAGGTAGCCGTTGTTGATGATGGCCACCTTGATGTCGATGCCTTCCTGCGCGATGGTCGCCAGCTCGCACATCGTCATCTGGAAGCCGCCGTCACCCACCACCACCCAGACCTCGGCGTCGGGCCGCGCCACTTTGGCGCCAATGGCCGCCGGCAGCGCGAAGCCCATCGTGCCCAGGCCGCCGGAGGTGATGAGCGAGCGCGGCTGCTCGTGGTGGTAGTACTGCGCTTCCCACATCTGGTGCTGGCCGACGTCGCTGACCACGACGGCCGTGCCTTCGGTTTCCCGCCACAGGTCGTTGATGACGTGGGCCGCGTAGAGATGGCCGCTGTCGGGCAGGTTCTTGATGTCGCGCACGGCGGCATCGCCCCGCATGCTGTCGATGTGCGCGCGCCACTCCGAGTGGTCGCCCTTGGCCACGCGCGGCAACAGGGCCGTCACGATCTGGCCCACGTCGCCGACCAGACCCACGTCGACCTTGATGTTCTTGTTGATCTCGGAGCGGTCGATCTCGACGTGGATTTTCTTGGCGTTGAGGGCGTAGGTCTTTACGTTGCCGGTCACGCGGTCGTCAAAGCGCATGCCGAGCGCCACGAGCAGGTCGGCTTCCTGAATTGCCTGATTGACCCAGGCTTCACCGTGCATGCCCATCATGCCCAGGTTGAGCGGATGGCTGGCCGGCACGCTGCCGATGCCGAGCAGGGTCATGCCGATAGGAATGTCGGTGTGTTCCGCAAACCGCCGCACGATCTCGCTCGCGCCGGCGGCCGTAATGCCGTTGCCCGCGAGAATCATCGGCCGGGCCGCCGTCTGCAACAGCGCGATTGCGGCCTCGAGGTCGGCCTCCTTCGGCCCCAGATTCGGACGGCCAGCGGGCGAGGTGCTGGCCTCGGGCCAGGTAAACTCGCACGACTTCTGCTGACAGTCTTTCGTCATGTCGATGAGCACCGGTCCGGGCCGGCCCGACCGGGCCACGTGGAATGCCTCGCGCACGGTGGCCGCGACGTCTTCTGGATTCGACAGCAGGTAGTTGTGCTTCGTGATCGGCAGGGTGATGCCGGTGATGTCGGTTTCCTGGAAGGCGTCCGAGCCGATGAGCTTGCTGCCGACCTGGCCCGTGATGCAGACGATGGGCGACGAATCCATCATCGCGGTGGCGATGCCGGTCACGAGGTTCGTGGCGCCGGGGCCCGACGTGGCGATGGCCACGCCAACCTGCCCCGTGGCCCGGGCATAGCCATCAGCCATGTGCGCCGCGCCCTGTTCGTGGCGTACCAGAATGTGGCGAATAGGGTAGTCGAGCATGGCGTCGTAGGCCGGCAGGATGGCTCCGCCCGGATACCCAAACACACACGTGACGCCCTCGCGCACGAGCGATTCCCACAAGATCTGCGCTCCGGTCAATTTCATTCGAATCCTCTTATGACTAAGCTACTTTCTGGTCTTCAATGAAGTCAAGCTTATTGAATATTTAACAAGAGTAAGTTTTGCTTATTTTACTGGGTGCACATTTCGTCGTCGCAAGGCGTGGAGTTACGTGAGAACGCATCGCTGCGAACCCGTGGTGTGCCAAACGAGACATCCCGATTGGCGACCACTGGCACATGCTGCAAGGACAGGCCGGCGACGAGGTCCGCCGCACAGTGAATGACCCAGATGCAGATGTACAACTCACGCGCCACACCTGCATCGGCCACACTGGTGGCCGCGCTCCTGCTCTCGGCCTGTGGCTCGCGTTCTGTGACGTCGCCCTCTCTGGTCGATGTGGAGCCCGGCGCCACGCATCATTCGCTCAGCGGTCTGGTGCTGCTCGTGCCGGCAAGCGCGGCTGTGGTCCTGGCGAGAGTCGAAATTGTGGCCGGCGTGAATTCCGGCGAGTTCACGCTGGCCACAGCAGATGGACGGTACGTGCTGAGCTCGTTGCTGCCAGGCGACATGACGTTGGTCGCGTCGGCCACTGGATACGACTCGGCGACGATCAGCGTGACGCTGACCGCTGATCTGACCACGGACTTCGGACTGCAGGCTGTGTCGCCCCCCGTCGTGCCGCTTGTGACCAACGGCATGGCCGTCGATGCGCTCACTCGAGCAGGGTTGGGTGACATCGCCTTCGTGGGGTCAGGCGTGTCGGGCCCGCCGACCGACGCCACGGGCGCGTTCAAGATGACCACCACCGACGCGTCGCCAGAGGCCCGGCGGCTTGCCTTCACGGGCGCGAACGTCGTGGAGCGCCGCACCTCAGTTCGGGTGCCAGGCGCCAACACGATTATCTCGCTGATTGCAGGGACCTTCAACTTGGCCGCCTTTGATGAGATGTTTCGCGCACCGGAGCTCACCAGGTGGACTTCGGCACCTCCGCTGGTCATCGAACGGCGCGTGGTCCAGTTCACCGACGCGGAGATGCTGGACGGTAGGGCGCTTGACGATCTAATGTCACCCGCGGAAACCGACTCGGTCCTTGCCGATCTCACCCGAGCTGTCTCACCGATGACCGGACGCACGTTCAGAGAGTTCTCGAGTGT
>JANNEJ010000644.1:0-9092 GCA_031378585.1 Acidobacteriota bacterium
GCGAACAGCGGCGGATCGCTGACGTAGGCGTCCTCGTTGCGGCGACGCCGGCGGCCCGGGTCGGTGACGGCTGAGTGCTGGCGGATCTGCACGGCTACCGCTCGTAGCGGAGGTCGGTCGAGCCGACGCGGATCACGTCGCCCGGTGCCAGACGCCGCGGCTTCGACAGTCTTGCCCCGTTCACGAACGTCCCGTTGGTCGAGCCCGCGTCCTCGACCCAGACCCCGTCTCGCCGCGGCTCGACCAGCGCGTGCCGCGCGGACGCGAAGTCGTCGTCGCCGAGCGAGAGATCGTTCTGGCTCCCACGGCCGACCGTGACGGCCGCCGATTCGAGGGCGCGTGTCTCGCCGACCCCGAGTGTGGGGCTGGCGATCACGACCAGGCGGCCGGTCTCGATCCCGTGGCTGCGGCCGAGCAGGCCCGCCGCCTGCGCCTGGCCGGCCATTGCCCACACGACGCAACCACACGCCAGGGCCCGGGCGGAGAGAGTCATGGACGGCATGGCGGGGGGCGCGGCGGCGCGCGAGGACTCTACCAGCCGCGTCCACCACGCGCAAGCGCACGGCAGCCGTCGACCAGCCGCGTCGGCCGGGTGTGCCCGCGGGCGCCCGATCCGGGTGCGCCGGGCCGGGTGCGTCTGGCGGGTGCGTCCGCCGACTGCATTCGGCCGGTCACGAGGTTCGTCCCAGCGGGGCAACCTCGGTTATTCTCGGCGCATCATGAGCTTCATCTCCGACCTGCGCTACGCCCTCCGGTCGCTGACGCGCACCAAGGGACTCTCGATCACCGTCATCCTCACGCTGGCGCTCGGCATCGGCGCCAACGCCGCCATCTTCAGCGTCGTGCGCGGTGTGCTGCTGCGACCGCTCGTCAATCGCGACCAGGACACCTTGGTCTACATCCGCCAGAGCGCGCGAGGCATTGGCACGGAGAACGCCAACTTCTCGGTGCCGGAGCTTCGCGATCTGCGGGGGCGCGTGAAGTCGCTCTCGGCCTTTGGCGACTTCTCAACCATTGAGTTCACGATGGTGGGACTGGGGGAGCCTCGGGTCGTGCGGGCGGGAGTGGTGGGCGGTTCGTATTTCGAGGTCATGGGCCTTCGGCCCGTGGTGGGACGTCTGCTCGGGCCGGCCGACGACGGCGCCGCGGCCGCCGGCGCCGTGGTGCTCACGCATCGCTTCTGGACGACCGCGTTCCAAGCCGATCCCAAGGTGATCGGCACGACGATTCGTCTCAGCGACCGCACGGCCACCATCGTGGGCGTGCTGGAGCCATCGGTGCCGTATCCCACCGAAACCGAGATCATCGCCAACGTCGTCACGAGTCCGCATCACCTCGACGCCACGATGGTCGAAGGCCGCGTGCACCGGATGACGGAGCTGTTCGGGCGTCTGGCACCTGGCACCACGCTGACGCAGGCGAAGGCCGAACTCAGCGCAGCGCACGGCGCGATCGTCGCCGAGCACAAAGAGGCTTATCCCGCGAGCGCCGACTTCCGCATCGATGCCGTGAACCTGCGCGAGCAGATCGTCTCACCCGCCCGCACCATCCTGCTCGTGCTGCTGGCCGCATCCGCGCTCGTCTTCATCGTGGCGTGCTCGAATGTCGCCAACCTGATTCTGGCGCGGTCGGTGCGCCGCGAGGGCGAGCTGGCCGTTCGTGCCGCGCTCGGTGCCAGCCGTTGGGCGTTGCGGCGCACGCTCCTGGCCGAAAGCCTGGTGCTGTGCGTGGCTGGCGCCGTGCTGGCCGTGGCCGTGGCCCGGCCGATGGTGGCGGTGCTGGCGCGCTACGCGTCGCGGTTCTCGGTGCGCGCCCTCGACGTCACGGTCGACGCTACGCTGCTCTGGGTGGGCGCAGCCCTGGCCGTGACCGCCGCGGTGCTGCTGGCCTTCGTGCCCCGTTTGCCGTCGGCCGACGCAGTGAGCGGACCCAGCATCTCGACGAGCCAGGTGCGCATCACGCCGGGCACGAACCGGCGCCTGCGGCTCTTTGCGGTCGCGCAGATCGCAGCCTCGTTCGTACTGCTGGCCGGCGCGGGCATGCTGCTCACCACCTTGATTTCGCTCCAACGCACCCAAACCGGCATCAAGGGCGGGAACGTGCTGGCGGTGAACGTGCCGGTCGTGTCGTTCACGCGCAAGCCCGAGGAACTGAATGCGTTCTACCGGGAGGTCATCCGCCGGGTCACAGAACTGCCGGGCGTAGAGCGCGTGGCGCTCGGCACCGTCGTGCCGTGGCGCGACCGCGGTTTCTTCTCGGCACAGTTCACGGCCGAGGGGTATCAGAAAGCCAACGGCGAGGACGACCCGCGCGCCCGCTTCCGCACGGTGTCGCCGGGTTTCTTCGACGCCCTTGGAGTGCCCGTCCTGGCCGGACGCGATTTCAACGCCGACGACCGCCGCGACGGCGAGAAGGTCGTGATCGTGAGTGAGAGCCTGGCACGCCGCATGTTCCCCGGCCAGGACGCCGTGAACCGGATGCTGATGTGGACCGACCCGGTCACCGACTTCATCGGCGTCAGCAAGAACGGGCGTCGAATCGTGGGCGTGGCCGCCGACGTGGACGACGAGAACGTGGTCCCCGGACCGACGATGACCGTGTATCACCCCTTCGAACAGGAGATGCACGGCGGGCGTCTGTTCGTGCACGCGACGGGCGATCCGTATGCGCTCGTGCCCACGATCACGCGCATCGTGCGCGACCTCTCAGCGGAACAGCCCGTGGAGCACGCCGCCACACTCGACGACATCCGCGCCGAGGTGCTCGCCCCCACGCGGCTCAACGCCTTCGTGTTCGGCGGCTTCGCCGCGGTCGCCCTGCTCATCGCGGTGGTAGGCGTTGCCGGTGTGCTGGCCTTCTCGGTGAGCGCCCGCACGCGCGAGTTCGGGATCCGCCTGGCGATTGGGTCCGCGCCTCGCCACCTGCTCACCGGCGTGCTGAACGAGGGCGTGGTGATTGCCAGCGGCGGCATCGTCGTGGGCGTGGTGGGCGGACTGATCCTGACCCGCATCGTCGGCGGTTACATCCAGAACGTCCAGACGCCCGGCGTGTGGGCCACTGTAGCCGCGGCGCTGGTGCTGGCCGCAGCCGCCGTGGCGGCGTCGCTCGTGCCGGCGGCCCGGGCCGCGCGGGTGGATGTGGCGCAGGCGCTGCGGGCGGAGTAGTCCGCGCTATCGCTTCGGGAAGAACCGCTCGTACCAGGCGATGGACCGGTCGATGCTGTCCACGACGTGGCGCGGCTCTCTGAGGCCATGCCCTTCGCGCGGATAGCGCAGCATGGCGGTCTCGACCCCGACGTCCTTCAGCGCGATATAGAACTGCTCGGCCTCGGCAATCGGCACGTCGTTGTCGTTCTCGCCGTGAATCAGCAGCGTCGGGGTCTTGGCTTGCGCCACGAAGCGGAGCGCCGATCGCTTCCACAACTCGTCCATGAGGTCGGCCTGGTGTGGCCGCATCCCGAACTCCATCTCCTCGTACTGGTTGTAGTAGGTCATGTAGTTGTAGCTAACCAGGTTGATGATGGCGCGGTTGGGAATGGCGGCCTTGAAGATGTGCGTCTGCGTGATGAGCCAGGCAGTGAGCTGCCCGCCGTAGCTGCCGCCCTCGATGCCCAGCCGATCGCGATCGATCCACGGGTTGCGGCGAATCGCCGCGTTCACGCCGTAGAGCACGTCCTGCGCTTCGTCGCCGTTCTGATCGCGGAACACGCCATCGGCAAACGCCTGACCGTAGCCGGTCGAGCCCCGGTAGTTCACCTGCAGCGTGGCCCACCCGCGCGCGGCGTAGGTCTGGCTCTGAAAGTTGAAGGCCGGCCCCTGCTGACCGTGTGGGCCCCCGTGGATCATGACGATCATCGGGTGCCTCGACTCGGCGGTCTGGCCGAGCGGCCTGGTCAGGAAGGCCTCGACGTCGAAGCGGGCGTCGTTGCTCACGAAGGTCAGGGGCTCGACCTCGGCAAACGTCTTGCCCGCCAGCACTTCCCGGTTCAGATCAGTGAGTGCCCGTCGCTCGGTGCCCGAGAGCTGGTAGAGCTGCGCCAGGTCGCGGGTACTCGCGAACCCGTAGGCGATGCGGTCCGCCGGGCCGACATCGAACTGCCCCACCGTGCCGCGATCGGCGACCACGGCCTGGCCCGCAGCGCCGCTCGCCGGCAGCCGGTAGAGCCGCACCAGGCCGCGCTCCTGCACGGTGAAGAAGAGCGACCGGCCATCGGCCGACCACTGCGGAGGCCCTTGCCGGTTGTCGATGCCCGCGCCCACTTCCCGGCGATTGCCACCGCCCGCGTCCATGGTCCAGACGTGGGTGTCTTCCATCTGCGTCTCGAGATCGGTGATCCCGCGCTTGGTGGCTTCAAAGGCCAACTGGGTGCCGTCGGGTGACCAGGTGGGCCAGTACTCCGCGCTCTCGGTGGTGGTGAGCCGGCGAATGGCGCCGGTGCTCACCCGGATCACGAACAGGTCGTTGTTGAAGAACTGGTCGGCATCGGGTTCCCGATTCGAGACAAACGCGATGTCGTCTCCGGTGGGCGACCAGTCGATCGAGTGCTCGTCGTGGATGCCGTCGGTGAGTTGGCGCGTGCGGCCCGTACTGAGGTCGAGCAGGAAGAGATGCAGGCGCCGGTTGTCGTTGAACCGTGTGTTGCCCTCCGACGCCATGGGCTTGTAGAGAAACCGCGTGATGTAGATCGGATCGCCGGTCGCGTCGGCAGTCTCGGGCCCTGGCATGGCGTGCACGTAGGCCAGCGTCCTGCTGTCGGGCGACCAGGCCAGCGTGCGGCCGGTGTTGGTCAGCGCGCTGCTGTTGGTGCCGATCATCTCGGCCTTCCACTGGGGCGCGGAGCCGTCGGCGGCGCAGATGATGACCCCCGACTTGCCGCCCACGGTGCCGACGTAGGCCAGCGACTTGCCGTCGGGTGCCCAGTGCGGCTGCGATCCGCGACTGGCCTCGTCGCCCACGCGGGTGGACCGCCCGGTGGCAACCGTCAGCAGCCAGAGCTGCGAGTACGGTCCACCCGGGCCGTCGTTACTCGTCACGGTGTAGGCGATGCGCGTGCCGTCAGGCGACCACTGCAGGGCGCCGACCGACCGGAGTTCGAGGAAGTCGCTGCTCTGCAAGCGCTCCTGAGCGGATGCGGATGCGGCAAGAGTCACAAACAGGAGCGCGGCGGCTAGTCGGCACGTCATGCCGCCAAGTGTAGCCCCGGCTCCACGGCGCGATCGATGAACCCTGGCGCCACCACCTTTCCACGCGCATCCAACGTCTCGCGCCCCTGGAGTAGCTGGTCGCTGATCGCGCGCCGCAAGTCGGACACGCTAGCGTGGCAGCGTGGCGCCGTCGGCAAGCCCGATGTCGAGTGCGATGCGGTCCTTCGAGGCGACCGCGCGCGAGATATGCCCCTGGCCGGTGGTGTCCTCGGCAAGCAGGATATGGCCTGGCCCCAGCCGGATCTTTCGTCCTCCCTCGAGCTCGATTTCGCTTTCTCCGCTCAGGGTCACGACCAGTTGCCGCCTCGGCGCTGGATGCCAGTCGAGGGAATACTGCGGCGTGGTTCGCCGCACCTGCAACCCGGTCACGGCAACTGACGCCGCCACGTCGCTTCCGACATCCCGCGACTTCAGCGGGATCTCGAACTCCTCGACCTTCGTCTTTCCGTCCGCACCGGTGTAGAGGCGGGTCACCTTGACCGGCGTCCGGCCTTGCGCAACAAGAGCGGTGCCGGCCATCCACCTCGCGCCGGTGACGACACCGAGCGTGGGAATCCAACCCAGGACCAGCACGCCGCACAGCAGCTTCTTCATCACATCCGTCCTCTCATGCGCCGTTGCAGACGTCAGACCACCAGGCGGCTCAACCAGGTGCCGCTCAGCCACGGCTGCCGAACGCGGCTGAGGCTATCACGGGCTCGCATCCGTCGCAGCTTGGCGCAGCTGCCGGCTGACCGGCGTCGCCGACCAGGCGACGTTCCACCGGCGACCAACGGGCTGCTAGCCCGGATTATTCATCAGTCGGCGTGATTCAGCAGAAAGAGAAACGCCTCCGAGTGGTACAAAGGCCTTGCTGATGGACCTTTCGCCACACGGAGGCGTCGCTGTTGAACGAAACGACGGTAGCACACACTGTTCTCTTCCCGGATCTCTTCGACCGGCCGCTGGTGGCCACCTTCGACCAGGCGCACGCCAGCTCGGATGGCGGCGCGATTCTGCTCAAAGCCGCGGATCGATCACTCGGCTTGATCACGGCCCTGGCGCAGGCGCTGCCTGACCCGCGGGCGGCGACCCGGGTCACCCACGCCTGGCCCGACGTGCTGGCGCAGCGGATCTTCGGCATCGCGTGCGGGTACCCCGATGCCAATGACGCCGACGGGTTGGCCGACGATCCGATCCAGAAGCTCCTGCTCGACCGCGATCCGATCACGGGCGGGCGGCTCGCGTCGCAGCCCACCGTGTCGCGGTTCGAAAACGCGGTGACGCCGCGGGCGCTCTATGGCCTGGGCGAGGCGCTGACCGACACGGTGATCGCTCGCCATCGTCGGCGAAAGCGCCAGGCGCGGCGGATCACGATCGACCTGGACGTCACCGAAGACGCCACGCACGGCGCGCAACAACTCAGCTTCTTCAACGGCTTTTACGGCGGCTGGTGTTATCTGCCGCTGATGGCCTTTCTGACGATCGATGACGAGCCGCGCCAGTATCTCGTGGCCGCCGTGCTGCGCCCGGGCAACGCCGCGACCGCCGTCGGGGCGCACGGCCTGCTGCGGCGTCTCATTCCCAAAGTGTGGGCGGCCTTTCCACGCGCCCGCGTCCGCGTCCGCCTGGACGGGGGCTTCGCCACGCCCGCGCTCTTCGAT
The DNA here is from genome assembly GCA_031378585.1 of Acidobacteriota bacterium. GTDB lineage: Bacteria > Acidobacteriota > Vicinamibacteria > Vicinamibacterales > UBA2999 > CADEFD01. The sequence continues at coordinate 6,848 of JANNEJ010000644.1, forward strand.
GAACTCGACGCCGCCGGCGTGGAGTACGTCGTGGCGATGGCGAAGAACGCCGTGCTGAACGCCGCCGCCGCGCCCTTGCTCGTCGAGGCACGCACCGAAGCGGCGGCCACCGGGGCCTCGGCGCGGGTCTTCGGCGAGACCCGCTATCAGGCGAAGACGTGGCCGCATCCGCGCCGCGCGGTGATCAAGGCGGAAGTCGTCGTTCATCCGGGACGCGATCTCCGGGACAACCCGCGCATTGTGGTCACCAACCTGCGGCACCGGCCCGAGCGACTCTATCGCGAGATCTACTGTGCGCGCGGCGATAGCGAGAACCGGCTGAAGGAACTGCACCACGACCTCGCCGTCGGCCGCACCAGCTGCTCGCGGTTCTGGGCCAACCAATTGCGGGTCACCCTGACGGCCGCGGCGTATGTCCTGCTGCAGGAACTACAGCTGCGCGCCGACCGCACGTCGCTCGCGCGGGCCCAAGTCGGGCGCCTGCGTCTCGTGCTGCTCAAGATCGGCGTGCGCGTGACGCGCTCCGTTCGACGATTCGTCTTGCATTTGCCGCGCGCCCATCCCGACCCGCACGCGTGGCAGGCCATTGCCCGCAGCTTCGGCGCCGTCCGCGCCTGAGTCACCGTCCCGCTTCATCGGAGCTGCACGCGGCCGACGTGTGTCTCGTCGGGGCGAGGCCTCGTGTCTCAGTTCCATACCAACCGCATCAGCGGCCCGCCTATCACGCCCGTGGCGACCTTTCGACCGAGGCGCGCCTCACAGCACCGGTCACGCGGCTCGGCGAGCCTCTTTCCTCAACTCTGGTGAATAATCCGGGTTAGCGTCCGCCGGCCACGTCGAGCAGAGCGCCGGTGGTGTACGAGGCTTCGTCCGACAGCAGCCACAGAATCGCGTGCGCGATCTCGTCGGGCTGACCGGCACGCTGCATCGGCACGAGCGGCGCAATGCGATCGATGCGGTCGGGCTGCCCGCCGCTGGCGTGGATCCCGGTGTGCACGATGCCTGGGCGCACCGCGTTCACGCGAATGCCCTCGGTGGCGACTTCCTTCGACAGGCCGATCGTAAACGCATCGATGGCGGCCTTCGACGCGGCGTAGTCCACGTACTCGCCCGGCGATCCGATGCGCGACGCTGCCGACGACACGTTCACGATTGCGCCGCCGTGGCCGCCGTGCTTCGTGGACATGCGGCGCACCGCCTCGCGCGCACAGAGGAACGAGCCGATCACATTGATGGCGAACATGCGCTGCAGACGCGCCGTGTCCATTTCGTCGACGCGCGCCTTCACGTCCACGATGCCCGCGTTGTTCACGAGCGCCGTGAGCGGCCCAAGGGCGCGGTCACACGTGTCGAAGATGCGCGCGACATCGGCTTCGACCGCCACGTCGCCAGGCACGGCCACGGCAATGCCGCCGGCCGACACGATCTCGTGCACGACCTGCGCGGCGGCCTCGCGATTCGACCGGTAGTTCACGCACGCGGCGTAGCCGCGCGCTGCCGCGAGCAGCGCCGTCACGGCGCCGATGCCGCGGCCGGCACCGGTGATGAGCACCACTCTGCCAGGCGAATCAGTCGGCATCAGCATCCCAATGGAACTTGTGCAGCAAGCGGTGCACGAACGGCGCCAGGGTCAACCCGGCCACGGCGAGGAAGACCAGCCCGGCGTAGAGCGCATATAGACCCGCGAAGAGCTTGCCTCCCTCGGAGCGCGGCAGGTCGACCGGGCCCATGCCGCCAAGCAGCATGGCCGCGTTCAAGAAGGCATCGAGCCACGGTAGACCTTCGAAGTAGGCGTACCCGGCCATGCCGATGAACAGCGAGCCGAGGATCAGCCCGGCACCGATGGCCGCGTGGTTGAACAGCCGGCGCACGAAGTGGCGCGTGGCAATCGGCGGGTCGGTGCGCGGTTCGTACATCGCGACGGTGGCTCAGGTGTGGGGTGCAGTTGCACACACGATGGGCATGTCAGTACTCGGCGAACATGCGCGCGATCTGCGCGGGATTGTGGGTCTTCGTGAGCGCCAGCATCAACAGCACGCGCGCTTTTTGCGGGTTCAGGTTGTCGGCCGGCACCATGCCCATCGCGTCGTAGTCCTTCTGCGCGATGACCCGCCCGTTGCCCGTGCGGTTCGAACGCACGATCACCGGCCTGGTGGCGGCTGGCAACGTCGTGAACGGCTTGAATGCCTCGCGCTCGGCGGTGGACGTGAGGCCCGCGCCGGTACCGGCAATCACGATGCCCTTC
>JANNEJ010000679.1:0-1804 GCA_031378585.1 Acidobacteriota bacterium
CAACATCAGCACCACGGATGTCATCCTGGCCACCATCAATTTGCCCGCGGGCTCGTATCTGCTCGCCGGGAAGGTCAGCATCGCGCGCACCACCGGCAATGGGACGTCGGTGTGCACGCTCAACAATGGCGCGACGGTGCTCGACCAGACGACTAATCAGGGCACGCCGTCGGGCGAGACGCCCGTGGTGCAGGCACCGCTGACCCTGGCGGTGGCCGGGCCCACGGCCATCACGATGCGGTGCCGTTCGGTGAATGGCACACAGGCCACCACCAGCACCGCGTCGTTTCGCACGCTCAGCGCGTATAGGTTGAACACGCTGACGGTGCAGTAGGCACCGCACGATCGACGCGAGCGAGAACGTCTGCCCGGCTCATGTCCGGCGGGCGTTCTCGTGTTTCGTACGCCGCGTGTCAGGGGACACCAGGGGCGATTTCAGGGTGCGCTGCGCGAACTGGTTGGTGGCTCTGCGGCGATGCAGGCGGTGTTTGCGGCCATGACGCGACTGGCGCCCCACGCGCGCGCCACACTCGTCTCGGGCGAGACCGGCACGGGGACGTGCACGATCGCCCGCGCGCTCCATCACCTGGACCCGCAGCGCTCCGGGCCGAGTCGGCAGACGCAGCCGTCGGCGCTGGCCTCCACGTCGTTGCCGCGACAGCTCGCGACCTGCGGTCCGAGATCGCGGCCGGCTGCTTCCGCGCCGACCTCTCCTGCCGCCTGGCGGTATTCGAGCTGCATCTGCCGCCGTTGCGCGGCCAAGGGCAACAAGACGACAGCGGCGGCTCACCTAGGAGTGAGCCGCCGCGCGTTGTATCGATTGATTGACCGTCTCGAACGGCGCGTGCCACGTGCGGCGAGAGCCGCGAGCGACTAGCTGCCGGCCTTGAAGCGGAACGACCCGTCTTCGAGGCGCTCGCGGTAGGGCGTGTGGCAGGTGGCACACGAACCACCGACCGAGGCAGCCGCCGTCTTGGCCGCATCCCACTGGCCGCTCTTGGCTGCCTTCTCGACGGCGATGACGTTGGCGCGTGCGTCGGCCGCCCACTTCACGCCGTCCAGCTTGCCGCGTTTCTTCAGAAAGGTCTCGACCTCGGTGAACGCGGCGGTCAGCGTGGCAATGTTCTTCGTCGCCATGTCGGCGTTCGAGCCGTCGGCGCCCTTGCGCATCTCGCCCGATGCGGCTGGCACGCCCTTCATGGCCTTGGCGAGCCCTTCTTCTTCAGGCGTCAAGGGCGGAGCGATAAAGCGCGCGAGGTCCAGCATCTTGTCATTGACGACAGAGGTCGCGAGGACGACCGGCTTGCCCTTGTACTTGGCGGCCACGTCCGGGGGCAGGTCGTGTGCGTGCGCCTTCGATTTGGCGGCCACGTCGGCCGGGTCGTACTTCATGAGCAGGCCAATCACGGTGACGTAGGTGTTCGGGGTGACCGCGTCGCTCATGCGGTGTGCGAGCACGAGCACGTCGGGCGCGCTCTTGGTCTTGTCCTGATCGACCGAGAAGGCCATGCGCCCAAGGCTGGCGTCAACGACCCCGGTCATAGCCACGTACTCGCCGACCCACTGGTCTGGCTTGGCGGCCACCGAACTGGCCGCCACCGGCACGATGGCGCGCGCGGGCGGCGGCAACGTGGGCACCGCCGGTGCAGCGGGAGTGGCGGGTACGGCGGGTACGGCAGGGGTCTGCGCAGCAGGCGCACCGGCACGAGGTGGAGCCGCGGCGGCAGGAGGTTGTTGGGCGCCGACGACAGCCAACGACAAAACGCCGGCCATCGTGGCAATCAGGGCAAGGCCGCGGCGGCGC
>JANNEJ010000704.1:0-3254 GCA_031378585.1 Acidobacteriota bacterium
CTGACGGAGGCGGCCGGCAAGAAGATCGGCGCCTATAGCAAGGGCATGCGCCAGCGGATCAAGCTGGCGCAGGCGCTCGTGCACGACCCGGAGCTCCTCATTCTCGACGAGCCCCTCTCTGGGATGGACCCCCTGCAACGCCGCAAGACCATCCGTCTCGTGAAGGACTGGGCCCGCCGCGGCCGGCACGTCATAGTCTCGAGCCACATCCTGCACGAGATCGAGGCCATGACCTCCAACATCCTGCTCATCACCAACGGCCGCATCCTGGCCGAGGGCAACGTGCACCAGATTCGCGACCTCATCGACACGCATCCGCACACCGTGCACATCCGTGCGGCCCAGCCACGGGCCCTGGCCGAACATCTGCTCAAGGACGAGGGCGTGACCCGGCTGTCGTTTGAAGAGGGCGCGCTCGTGGTCGAGACGCGCCAGCCAGACGCCTTCTACCGGCAGCTCACGGCGCTGGCCGCCTCGGGCGAGGCCGGCGCGATCGCGGAAGTGACCTCGCCCGACGACAACCTGCAGGCCGTCTTCAAGTATCTGGTGCGCCAATGAGCACGTCCGACCGCACGCGGCCCGCGCCGCCCTCGATGTATGGAGCCGCGCGCCGGGTGTTCGAGCTGTCGTTTGGCGAGATGCTGTGGTCGCGCCGCACGATCTTCATGGCGCTCGTCGTGGGCGGGCCGGTGCTGCTGGCGCTGATCTTCCGCGTGGTGGAATCGCTCGGCATGCCGGCCATGCGCGTGAACGGCGCACGCGTGGCCGGGTCGAGCATTTTCGGCGTGATGATCTGGATGCTCTACCTGCGGTTCATCGTGCCGGTGCTCGGCGTGTTCTACGGCACGGCACTCATGGCCGACGAGGTCGAAGACAAGACCATTACCTACCTGTTCACGCGGCCGATTCCTCGTGGGGCGGTGCTGCTCGGCAAGTATCTGGCGTATCTGGCCTGCACGTCGCTCGTGGTCCTGCCGTCGGTGATGCTGACTTATTTCCTGGTGGTGCCGTTTGGTGAGGTGCCTGGGACCTTCCTGTCGGTGGTGCTCGACCTGGGCATCCTGGGCCTTGGCCTGGCGGTGTACGGCGCCCTGTTCGCATTTGTCGGGGCGCGGCTCAAGCGTCCAATCGTCAGTGGCCTGATCTTCGCCTTCGGATGGGAGCAACTGGCGCTTGCGCTGCCGGGGTATCTGCGCCAGTTCACGGTGGCGCACTACCTGCAGGCGCTCGTGCCCCACGCCATGCCCAGCGACGGCGCGCTCAGCGTGATTCAGGGGCTGTTCCGGGAAACCCCAGGGGCTGCGGTGGCCCTGGCCTGGCTTGCCGCCTTCCTGATCGGGTTCCTCTGGCTGGCCATGCGCACGGTGAGCCGCCGGGAGTACGTGCTCGAACAATAGACCAACGGGATACCGGCGCCCGGGCGAACTTCATGCCAGGGGCGCCCGTATAATCAAGCAGGGAGACACACCACATGACCTCGAAGACGCGCTATTTCGTGCTCACCGCCTTCGGCATCCTGGCTCTCGGCCTCACGACCGGCCTGGTGGCGTCTCTGACGGGCCTGCCCGTGGCGTTCTCCCGGGCGGCTGGTCCAGACGATCTCAGCTACGTTCCCGCCGAGGCGGTCGCCGTGGCCTATGCCAACGTGCAGGAAGTGATGGCGTCGGAACTGCGGCAGCGCCTCCGCAAACTCGAGCCCGACACCGCGGACCGCGACGAGTTCGAGGCGAAGACCGGCGTCAACATCGAGCGCGACATCGACACGGTGGTGGCGGCGATGCTGCCTGGTGCCCAGGCGGGCGCCGACGACTCGCGGCCGCTCGTGGTGGTGCGGGGCCGGTTCGACCCGGTGCGGATCGAAGGGCTGGCACGCGAGCATGGCGCCGCCATCGACGACTATCAGGGCGTGCGCGTGATTGCGCACACTGGCGACAAGCAGACGATGGCCCTTGGCTTCCTCGAATCTGGAGCCGTGGCCGTGGGCAGCGTTGAAGCCGTGCGCGGCGCCATCGACGCCAAGCGCAGCGGCCGGAATGTGCTCTCGAACACCGAACTGATGCGCCTGGTGGGCGACCTCGACGCGAGCAATGCCTGGGTGGTCGGACGCTTCGATGCCATGGCCGGCAAGGCCGGCTTGCCCGATGAGCTGCAGCGCAGGGTGCCGGCGCTGTCGTGGTTCTCAGCCGCGGGTCACCTGAACGGCGGCATCACCGGCACCTTCAAGGCCGAGGCGAAAGACGACGAGGCGGCGACGAACCTGCGCGACATGCTCCGCGGCGTGGTGGCGATGGCGAAGCTGCAAGCCGGCGACAAGCCAGGCATGAAGGCCATGGTCGACTCGTTGCAGCTGGGCGGTGAAGGCAAGACGGTGGCGGTGGGTTTCTCGGTGCCCGCCGAGATGTTCGATGCGCTCGAGGCGATGAAGCCGCGCGCCAAGGGCGAGCGGGCGCCGGCCGACCCCCGCTAGGCCGACGCTACGTCAGGCCTGTCCGGCACGCTGCAGGCGCAGGGTCTCGATGAAGGTGGCCACGACCTGAGTGACCGGCTCCGACAGCTCCACGAATTCAATGCCCGTGTGGTAACTGACGCGGTCCAGGCCGACCGTGCTGATGTGCGAATGCACCACGCGGGCTTTCACGACAACCGACCGATCGCCCAGGGCGAGCCGGAAGTCGTGCAGCGAGTCGAGTTGAAGCGGCACCCCGATTTCGACCAGCGCGCCTCCGCCGCTCAGCTGTCGAATCGACATCGAGTGGTAGATCTTCACCTCGCCGGATACCGGGTCCGGCAGGTCGTGGCGCACATGGGCGCGCTTCAGGGCGTCGGTCATTTTGGCGCTTGACTATAGCATCAGTGGCGCGCGAGCCGACTTGCGCCACGGCCGTTCAGGCGGCGCCTGGGTGCGATGTCGTCGACGCCCGGAAGCGCCTGTCCCTCTGACTCGGTCGTGTAGGTGAGCACTGGCAACCGGCGCGTGGCCGGGTCGCACTGCAGCATGCTGAGGAACGCAAACGACGCGGTGTCTTCGATTCTGAGGCAGACAACCAGCAGGTCGGGTGCGTCGTCACGGATGCAGCCATACGGCTCTTCATCCAGACCCACGAACTCCACGTCGTAGGCGCCAGGCGGTAGCAGGGGCTCCACTCGCGGCAGGACGTGTGGACCGCCACCCACCACCATCACCCGTAGTTGTCGCAGTGCTTGTGAAGTAGTCGCTGACATCGTTCGTTCCTGCCTTCGGTGTATCAAGAATC
>JANNEJ010000720.1:0-1941 GCA_031378585.1 Acidobacteriota bacterium
GGCCACGACCGCGGGGCACGCGGGCGGGCGTGGCAGGTAGTCGTCGAGCGCGCGCTCGACCTCGCCGCGGCAGGCGGCGGCAAATTCCTCGAACGGCGTCACTACCGGTCCTCGTCCTGTCCGATCTCGGTGAGGGCCGACGGGGCAGGCACGAGTTCGCCGCGCTCGGTCAGGATGTCGATACGTCGTTCCGCCGCTTCGAGCCGTTCGTGGCAGAAGCGTTGCAGCTGCACGCCGCGTTCGTACAGCGCCAGCGAGGCCTCGAGGGCGAGATCGCCGTCCTCGAGTTTCTTCACGATGGTGGCAAGTTCCGCGATGGCGGCTTCGAAGTCCTTGATTGTGTCGTCCATCATGATTCCCCTGGCGGCCGGGCGTCGTCGTAGATCTCGCGCACGTCGCAGCCGATTTCTCCCTGACCGAGCGTGACGCGCACGCGGTCGCCTGCTGCGAGCCGGTCGGCGCGCTGCACGAGGGCCGTGCGGTCGTCATTCCAGCACACCGCGTAGCCACGGCCCAGCACCGCGAGCGGACTGAGGGCGTGCAGTCGCGCGGCGGCCTCGCGCGCGCGGGTCTCGGCCGCGTATTGACGCGCCCGGACGGCGGTGTCGAGCCGGCCGCGCAGCGCCACGAGCGAGGCGCGCACGCGGGCGAGCCGCTCCTGGGGACGGTGCACGTCGAGCGAGCGCGCCAGCTGGTCGAGCCGTCGGCGGCGGCCCGTGAGCGACGCGCCCGCCGCGACGCGCAGCGCCCCCGCCAGTTCGGTGACATGGCGTTGGCGGAAGGCCAGGCGACCGGGCAGGCCGGCCAGCGCGGGCCGGGCCTGCAGGTAGTGCAGGCGGGTCGTGAGCTGCTGCAGCGTGGCGCGCATGGCCGACCGCGCGCGACCATGCAGCGTCACGATGTGTGCGACGAACTCGTCCTTCCGGCCCACCACGATCTCTGCGGCGGCCGACGGCGTCGGCGCGCGCAAGTCGGCCACGAAGTCGGCAATCGTCACGTCGGTTTCGTGGCCCACAGCGGAAATCACCGGCACCGGACACGCCGCGATGGCCCGGGCCACGGCTTCCTCGTTGAAGGCCCACAGATCCTCGATCGACCCGCCGCCCCGCCCGGCGATGACCACGTCCACGTGCGCCACCGTGCAGACCAGGCGCAGTGCGCGCGCGATCTCGGCGGCGGCGCCGTCGCCCTGCACGCGCGTCGGCGCAATGACGAGATGCGCGTTTGGATACCGACGGCGCAGCACGCGAATGATGTCGCGCAGGGCCGCGCCGTCCCGCGACGTCACGATGCCGATGCGCCGAGGCAGCGCGGGCAGCGGCCGCTTGCGGGCCTGGTCGAAGAGGCCCTCCGCGGCCAGCCGCTTGCGCAGCTGCTCGTAGGCAAGTTGCAGCGCTCCGAGCCCCTTGGGCTCCAGGTGCTCGCACACGAGCTGATACTCGCCCCGTGGGTCGTACACGCTGAGGCGGCCGCGGGCGACGACATGGGCGCCGTCTTCTGGTGTGAACTTCAGCAGCCGCAGCGACGAGCGGAACATCACGCCCTTCAGCTGGGCCTGCGCGTCCTTCAGCGTGAAGTACATGTGGCCGGTGTTCCACACGCGCGCGCCCGAGAGCTCGCCTTCGACCCAGACCTCGTAGAACTCGGACTCGACCAGCGTGCGCAGCGTGGCCGTGAGTTCACCCACCGACAACACGCGGCGCAGGGGCGCCGGCGGCGGTGCCGGTTCGGGCTCGTCGAAGGGCAGACCGCTCCGCGTCACGACGCGGATGCGGCACCTGGCCGCGCGAGGCGGTCGATGTCGGACGGAGAGAGGCTGACGCGTTCGATGCTGGTGGCCTGGCCCGTCGCGGGCTCGGCGGTGATGACGACGCCGTTCAAGCGCGGATCGCCGGTGGCGGTTTCGAACCGGGCCGGCAGGCCGCTCAAGAATTTGGCGAT
>JANNEJ010000742.1:0-3837 GCA_031378585.1 Acidobacteriota bacterium
GTAGAACCACACGTCGCGCGTTGGCTGGCCCTTCTCGAAGAACAGCAGGTTGGTGCCGATGCTGGCGTAGGGCTTGAAGACGCTGTTCGGTAGCCGGACGATCGTGTGGAGGTTGCATTCCTCCAGCAGGTGTTCCTTGAGCCGCGTCTTTACGCCTTCGCCGAAGAGGGTGCCGTCAGGCAGCACCACGGCAGCGCGGCCGTTTGGCCGTAGCAGGCGAACGATGAGCGCCAGGAAGAGGTCGGCCGTTTCCCGCGTCTGGAAGTGTTTGGGGAAGTTCGAGTCGATGCCGTCTTCCTCCATGCCGCCGAACGGCGGGTTGGTGAGCACGATGTCCACGCGGTCCGCCGAGGTGTAGCTCGTGTAGGGACGGGCGAGCGCGTTGTCGTGCCGGACGAAGCCCGGGTCCTGCACGTTGTGCAGCAGCATGTTGGTCACGCACAGCATGTGCGGCAGCTGCTTCTTCTCCACGGCGCGCAGGCCGTCTTCCATGCGCCGGGCGTCCTTCACCGTCTTCACGTGGTGGGTGCGCATATGCCGGATGGCGCAGGAAAGGAAGCCGCCAGTGCCGCAGGCCGGGTCGAGCAGCACCTCGCCGGGCTTCGGGTCGATGCGTTCCACCATGAACGCAGTGACCGCACGTGGGGTATAGAACTCCCCGGCATTGCCGGCGCTCTGCAGGTCGTTGAGCAGTTGCTCGTAGATCTCGCCGAAGTGTTGGCGTTCGGTGAGGTTGTTGAAGTTGATGTCGTTGATCTTGTTGATGACCTGACGCATCAACTGACCCGACTTCATGTAGTTGTAGGCGTCCTCGAACACGCCGCGCACGACGCGTCTGCGGTCGCCCGGCCCTCCGATCGGCAGCGACTTCAGCTTCGGGAACAGCTCGCTGTTCACGAACTCCAGGAGCTCGTCGCCCGTGATGCCCTCGGGATCGGCCGCCCAGGTGCGCCACTGAAAGCGCTTCGGGATGGGCGACTTGTAGTCGTCTTCGGTGATCTCCAGCGACCGGTCCTGGTCGTCGAGAATCTTGAGGAACAGCATCCAGCAGAGCTGCGACAGGCGTTGGGCGTCACCATCGACGCCGGCGTCCTTCCACATCACCTGCTGGATGCCCTTGACGGTATTGCGCACAGACATCGGCTACGCCACTCCGGAATACATGACCGACTGCATCTCCCGCACCGCCCGCTCGAAGTCGCGGCGATTGCCGAAGCGGCCAATCAACTCCACGGGGGTGCCCATGGCGTCGAACGGGGGAATCTGCAGGATTCTGGGGTTGTCGAGGTCGGTCACGCCCTCGTCCTGATACTTGGCCAGCAGCGCCTCGAGCACGGCTCGACCCTGCGGGCCGTACTTCGTGAACACATCGCGCTTGCGCACGCGTTCCGCGCGCTCTCGCCGCGTCAGCGCCGGCTGGTCGAAGACCACGTGGCAGACGAGGTCGAAGGGGTCGAGTTCGAGGCCCACGTCCGATGCCAGCGCGTCGAACGGCACCCCTTCCGCCTCCAATTGTTCGATCACGGCCTGCTTTCGCTCGGCTTCGTTCCAGCGCGCCAGGAAGACGTCGAGGCTGGCGTAGCGGCGACGGAGCGCCTTGCGGCTGTAGTCCCGAAGGCTCTCCGTGACCAGCTTGCCCTCGCCGTCCAGGTATTCGACCCGTTCGGCCACGATGCGGGCTGGCACCCCGCCGAGGTAGAGCTTGGGGTAGGACGTGGTGCCACCGGCATCGGGGCCCGGTGGCAGACCCGTGTCTCCCGGCTCCTCGGGGCCGTCGTCTCCCGCGGGGGCGTCTGGCGGCGTTGGATCGTCCGGTGGAGCGACAGGGTCGTCTGGCCCCGCGGTGTAGATCTGCACGGGCTCACCGTCGAAGTCGGGATCGGCGAACAGGTTCGTGGCCTTCCGGAAGTCGATCACAGTGAAGTAGAGCTTGTGCGTGTCTTCGTGGATGCGCGTGCCGCGGCCGACGATCTGCTTGAACTCGGTCATCGACCCGATCTCGCGGTCGAGCGCGATGACGCGGCAGGTCTGCACGTCCACGCCGGTGGACAGCAGTTGCGACGTCGTGACCACGACAGGGAAGCGCGTCTCCGGATCAGTGAAGTTGTCGAGCTGCGCCACGCCGTCCTTGTCGTTGCCGGTGATCCGCATCACGTAGCGCGGGAAGTCGCGGCAGATATCGGCGTTTTCGTTCACCAGCGCCTGGCGCATCCGGGCGGCGTGTTCCGTGTCGACGCAGAAGACGATCGTCTTCTGGAAGCGATCCGTCTCTTTCAGGAACTGCGTCACCTTCCGGGCGACCAGCTTGGTCCGTTCGTCGAGCACGAGCGTGCGGTCGAAGTCCTTCGTGTTGTAGATGCGGTCTTCCACGGGCCGGCCGTGATCGTCGACCTTGCCAGGTTCCGGCCGGTAGCCCTCGATGTCGCGGTCGATGTGTACCTTGACGACCTTGTACGGCGCCAGGAAGCCGTCTTGAATGCCCTGCTTCAGCGAGTAGCTGTACACCGGTGCGCCGAAGTAGTGGATGTTCGAGACGTATTCGGTTTCCTTCGGCGTGGCGGTCATGCCGATCTGCGTCGCGTTGCCGAAATAGGTGAGGATTTCACGCCATGCTGAGTCGTCTGCGGCGCTGCCCCGGTGACACTCGTCCACGACGATCAGGTCGAAGAAGTCCGGCGATAGCTCTCGGAACAGCTTCTGCTTGTCTTCTGGCCCGGTGATGGCTTGATACAGGCCAAGGTAGATTTCGTAGGACGTGTCGATGCGCCGCCTCCCATCGATCGCGATCGGCAGTTCCACTTCAGTGCCGTCTTCGCGCTCGATCACCTTGCTGCCGGTGCTCAGCTTGGCCATTGCCGACCCGAAGGGCCGGAAGTCGTTGACCATCGTCTGGTCGGCGAGCACGTTGCGATCCACGAGGAAGAGCACGCGCTTCTTTCGTCGCGCTCTCCACAGCCGCCAGATGATCTGGAACGCCGTGTAGGTCTTGCCGGTTCCGGTCGCCATGACCTACAGCAAGCGGTTCTGCCCCTTGGCCACGGCTTCGATTGCCGCATTCACCGCCGACGCCTGGTAGTAGCGCGGGCCGCGATCGCTGCCGTCCGAGTAGTAGTCCTGCAGGACCATGTCGTCGGCATCTGGCGGCAGGCCCTTCCATTCCCGGTAGCGCGCCCACAGCGTCGCGGGCGACGGGAACTCATGGAGCGCCAGGGTTTGCTCGAGCGGCCCGTCCTTGTGCGTGCGATCGTGGAACACGAATCCATCGCCGTTGGACGAGAAGACGAACGGCAATAGCAGGGTGTCCGCGTACTCAAGGGCCTGCTGTAGACCGTCGCCCACGCTGGCGTGGTTGTCCTTGGCCTCGATGACGGCCAGCGGGATGTTGGGCTTTAAATACAGGATGTAGTCGGCGCGCTTGGCCTTGCCGCGCTTGGTGATGCGGCCGCGGACGATGACGCGGCCCTTCGTGAAGGTGACTTCCTCACGAAGCTGCGTCAGCTCATCCCACCCGGCCTGACGGAGCGCCGGCGTGATGAACTTGGTGCAGATATCGCGTTCGCTGAGCTGCTTCTTGTCCATCGCGGCGGCGGGAAGTGGCCGGGCCGCCGTAGTTTACCGCCTGACGAGGCGATCCGCCGCACAGCGCCGCGCCCAGCTCAGTCCGGTCGGATCAGTCAAGGGTGCTCAGCTCGGCGTCGGCGTGCTGTTTCGCGCTCGGCCTTTGGGCTGCCGCCGGTCGCGCGCGTATGGTCATTGCCTCTTCTTCGTGGCGGTCGCCGGGAGCGCCGGCCACGGGTTCGAGAACCGACGGTCGCTGATGAACGCGTGGTCCGTCAG
>JANNEJ010000749.1:0-7015 GCA_031378585.1 Acidobacteriota bacterium
TCGGCTACCGGTTCGACCTCGTGCTGCGCGGCCGCGACCAGACCCCGATGGAGGCATGATCATGGCGGGAGTGACGCCGTTCCAGACCGTGGGACCCTACCTGCACATCGGGTTACGCGCGGGACTGGGCCCCATGACCTCGCCCGAGGCCGCGACGCCGGTGGTGATTCAGGGGCGGCTGCTTGACGGCGCCGGCGAAGGCATCAGCGACGGCGTGCTCGAGTTCTGGGCGGCCGGATTCGACGGCGTGGGTCGTGTGTGGACCGCGGCCGACGGCAGCTACCGGCTCGAGACCGTGATGCCGCCGACGCGGGTGGACGCGGCCGGCGTCGCACACGCCCCGCACTTCGCCGTGCGCGTGCTCGGCCGCGGCATCCTCACCCAGTACCTGACGCGCGTGTACTTCAGCGGACACCCAGACAACGACCGCGACCCCGTGCTGCAGACCGTACCGGCCTACCGCCGAGGCACGCTCGTGGCGGCGCTCGGCGCTCCGGCCGCGTATCACTTCGACATCGTCGTGCAGGGCGAACGCGAAACCGTGTTCTTCGACGTCTAGTCTTTGGCACTCGGGCTTCTGCCGCGCCTGCCGCCTTCCCTGCGTCCGGCGCCCGCGCGCCTCGCTACCAGCGACTGATCATCACGAGCACGGGCACGAGCACCGCCGGCCCGACAATCACCAGCGCCATGCCCCAGCGCATCAACAGGGACCGCAGCCGCGGACGCTCGTCTTCAGTGGCCGACGCAATCAACGTGGCGCCCGTGTTGGAGAACGGCGAGGCATCGACGACGGTGGCGCAGACGCCGAGTGCCGTGATGAGCGCCCAGCCTGCGACTTCCCCTGATGCCGCCAGCGGCACCGCCATTGGCACCAGCGCCGCCAGCACTCCGGTCGTCGAGGCAAACGCCGACACCAGCGCCGCGATCATGCACACGACCATCGCTGCCGCCAGCGGCGAGCCGATCCCAAGCGCCGCCTGCCCCAGCAGGTCCACCGCGTCCAGGTGCTGCAGCACGCCGACAAACGTCACGATGCCGCCGACCACGACGGCCGAGGACCAGTCGATCCGCGCAAAGGCCTTGGCGCCAAGCGTGGGATCGATGAGCGTCAGGACCGCCCCGAACGCGAGCGCGGTCACGCCGATGTCGGGCTCGAGCCCGAGCAGGGCGCAGGTAATGATGCTCGCGACGAGGCCGACGAGACACGCAATCGTGGCGGCCTGCCCAGGCTGGAGGCGCGTTCGCGGCGTCGCGTCTCCCGGTGCGGGACGTGCGTCGGTGCCCACACGAACGTCTTCGGCATGGAGCGAGGGCGACCCGAGCGGTGGACGGCGAAACAGGACGAGCGCCACGCCGAGCAGGACGAGATTCGACGCGCTGGCCACGGCGAGCAGCGTGAACGGGTCGAGGTCGATTCCGGCCTGCCGCGCGATGCGGTAGGTCACGATGCCAAAGAGGCTCGTCGGAGCGAACGCGCCGGCGCTGATGCCGGAGTTGATGGCAATCGCCATCAGGACCGGGTCGAGGCCCGCCCGCCGCGCCACCGGCATCCCGACCGGGGCGAGCACCAGACCGCCCTGCGGCGAGCCCATGGCCGAGGCGACGGCGGCGAGGCCGAAGAAGACCACCGGCAGTGCCGTGCGGTTGGGACCGATGCGGGCGAGCACCGCGGTAATCACGCGGTCCACGGTGCCGTTGACCTGCGCGATGCCGAAGAAGTACGTGACGCCGACCAGCAGCACCAGGATGCCGACCGGGAATCCACTCACGACGTCGCGCAGCGGCATGCCCGCGAGCCACACGCCTGTGCCGCACGCCGCGGGAATCATCAGGATGCCGAGGTGCGCCTTGCGGACGGTAGCAAGGGCGAACACGGCAACGAAGATGGCAATCGCGACCATCGGCACCAACATGCCCGGGCATGGTAACCGTTTGCGCGGTGCAGTCCGCGAGTATCATCGTCACGTCGACGGCGCCACAGTCGGGCTCTCCAGCCCGGCACTGACGCGGACGGCCGACGTGTCGCAGCCATGACTTACGACGGCGCCCTTCCGTTCACGACCGCTCGACGCGTGCAGACGATGCTCGACGTCGAGGTGGCGCTCGCCGACGCGTTGGCCGAGGCCGGCATGATTCCGGTCTCGAGCGTGCCGCCGATTCGCGCGGCGGCGCGCGTGGAGTTCTACGACGTGGCTGCACTGGACGCGGCAGCCGTGACCGCGGGCAACCTCCTTATTCCCCTAGTACAGGCGCTGCGACACCGGGTGGCCGACGTGGACGCCGTGGCCGCCGGCCACGTGCACTGGGGCGCGACCAGTCAAGACGTGATCGACACGGCCCTGGTCCTCCACCTGCGGGACACGGTGGCGGCAGTGCTCGCGTCGCTCGACCTGGCAGCTAACGGCGCGGCGGATCTGGCCCGCCGTCATGCCGACACGCCGATGGCCGGTCGCACCTGGCTGCAACAAGCGACGCCCACGACCTTTGGCGCCAAGGCGGCCGGATGGCTCGACGGTCTCGGCGGGGCCCGCGCGCGCCTGGCGGTGGCGCTCGACGACGCGCTCGTCGTGCAGTTGGGCGGCGCCACCGGCACGTTGTCGAGTCTTGGCCCGGCCGGACCCGCCGTGGCTGCGGCGCTAGCGGCGCGGCTCGAGTTGCGCGTGCCCGATATGCCGTGGCACACCGAACGCGGCCGCCTCGTGGCGGTGGCGTGCGCGCTCGGCATGGCCTGCGGCACCCTCGGCAAAATCGGCCGCGATCTCGCACTGCTGGCGCAGACCGAGGTTGGCGAGGTCAGCGAGCCATCGGCCGAGGGCCGAGGGCGTTCGTCGTCGATGCCGCACAAACGTAATCCCGTCGCAGCCGCGATGGCCGTTGCGGCGGCCATTCAAGCGCCGGGCCTCGTGGCCACCATGCTGGCGGCGATGCCGCAGGAACACGAGCGAGCACTCGGCGGATGGCAGGCGGAGTGGGACACCTTGCCGGCGCTGGTGGATCTGGCCGCACGGTCGGCGGCCGCGATGGCCGACACGCTGCCGGAGCTGGTCGTGCACGACGACCGCATGCGCGCCAACCTCGACGCCGCCGGCGGCGTGGCCCGCGCGGAGGGACTGGTGGCCGCGCTGGCACCGCACGTTGGACGCGGCGACGCGCTCGCGCTGGTCGAACACGCCTGTGCGGCAGCCCTGGCGCAGGGCCGCGCGCTCGCCGAGGCAGCCGCCGCCGAGCCACGCATTCGGGACCTGCTCGATCCGGCGGCGATCGATCAGGCCCTGGCGCCCGACGCCTTTGCGGGGTCGGGCCGAGTCTTCGTGGACCGCGTGCTCGCGCGCTGGCCGCGCGCGCCGCGCTGAGGAGCAGACATGGACGAAGGGCAACGCCGCGAGGCCGGCATGTCGATCAGGCGCACCGTCCTCGGTGACGCGCACGTGGACCGCGCCGTCGCCGCCACGACCCCGCTCACCGCGGAGTTCCAGGACCTGATCACGCGCTACGCGTGGGGCGAGATCTGGACCCGCCCAGGGCTCGACGTGCGCAGCCGGCGCATTCTCGTGATCGGCACGATGGTGGCGCTGGGTCGCTGGGACGAGCTGCGGATGCACGTGCGCGCGGCGGTCGTCGAGGGCGGTTTCACCGCCGACGACATCAAGGAGATCCTGTTGCAGCAGGCCATCTACTGCGGTGTGCCCGCGGCCCACCACGCGCTTCATGAAGCCGCGGCCGTGCTGGCCGAGCTCGGACCCACCGCCTAGACCAGGCGCCCTCGCGATGCCACACCATACGACCGACGACGGGTGCCGGCTGTCGTTCTCGCTCGCGGGGTCCGAGACGGCGCCCACCCTGGTCCTCTGCAACTCGCTCGGCACCGACCGCAGCCTGTGGGACTCGCAGATCGAGGCCTTCGCCAAACGCTACCGTCTGCTCACCTGCGACACGCGCGGCCACGGCGAGTCGGACGCGCCCGCCGGCGACTATGCGATCGACCGGCTGGGCCGCGATGTGCTGTCACTGATGGACCACGTGGGCATGAGTCGCGCCCACGTGTGCGGGATCTCGATTGGCGGTCTGACGACGCTGTGGCTCGGCGTCCACGCGCCAGACCGTGTGCGCCAGCTCGTGCTCGCAAACACCGCCGCCAGAGTGGGCTCGCTCGAGTTCTGGGACGCGCGGATGCGGGTGGCCCGCAACGAGGGCCTGGGCGTGCTCGCCGACGCCACGATGCAGCGATGGTTCAGCGAACGATTCAGGAGCGCCGAACCTGCCATCGTCGCGCAGATGCGCGACACCTTGCTGCGCGTGCCCGTGACCGGCTACCTGGGCTGCTGCGCGGCGCTGCGCGATGGGGACTTGCGCGACGTGGCGTCGCTGGTGCAGGCGCCGACCCTGGTCGTGACCGGCGCCAAGGACGTGGCCACGCCGCCGTCGGCGGGGGAGTGGCTCGCGGCGGCGATTCCCGGCGCCCGGCTGCTCGAACTCGACGCCGCGCACCTGTCGAATGTCGAACGCGCGCCGGAGTTCACGCGCGCGGTGCTGGAGTTCCTCGAGCGCTCTTAGCGGTGCATGCCGCCGCGCGGCTTCGGCGCCGGCTCGGGACCTGGTGGCGGCTCGGGCGTGTGCTTGTAGTTCAAGTTCGGCTGGTGCTTCTGCAGGTGCTCGACGTCCTTGTTGTTCTCGTTGCAGGTGTAGGGCAACAGTCGATCGCCGGGCTTGCCACGCGTGAACGTGCGGGTGATGGACCACGGCCTGGTGAAGAACACCGGGTCGTCGTAGGTGACCACCCACTGGATGGTGTCGGCGCCCGTCTTCTGGAACCGTTCGGTCAGACGCAGCTGCGGGCTGTGCTCGTGGCCCGCCGTGTCGAGCCAGGTGCGCGGGTCGATGCCCGTCGTGTCGACAACCAGCGTGTCGCCCTCCCACCGGCCCACCGAATGCCCCATGAAGTACGGATACTCGGCCACGTCTTCGGGATGGCCGCGGCCGTCCATGTAGATCGCCCTCCAGATGGCCTGATACTCGAACAGGATTCCCACCATGTCGGCTTGCTGCACGAGCAGGAACGGAAAGGGCGCCGTGAAGCCGCGCGACGGGCCTACCGGCAAACAGATGGCGGTCGGGTCTTGCGACGTGTCCACGGTGCGCCACCTTTCGGCGCCAAGCGCCGTGAACGGAGGCTGGCGGCCGAGCGCCACCGACAGGTCCGGCGTGTACTGGTTGATCCAGAAGCCGCTCAGGTCAGGACGCGTCGTCGAGGCACCCGCTGCCGCCGGCTGCGACCACGCGGGTTGAGGGAACAGCACGGCCGCACTCAACCCGAGCGCCGCTCCCATCATCAGCCGTGAAACTGACCTTCGCATGACGTCTGATCCCCTCAATCGGCGAGTCGCCCGGCGCGTGAGCCGCGCTACTGGCCAGGGGGCTTCGGCGCCCCGGTCCCGTAGTACTGCTGACCGCCGAGCACTTCGCGGCCGTCGGCCAGGGTGGCTTTGTTCATGTTCGCCAGCTTGCTGCCGTCGCGAGCCAGGTACCCATACACGGTGACGGCGTCACCGACCTTCAGCGAGTCTTTCCGCCAGCCCGCCCGGTACAGCGAGTTCGGCGCGCCGCCTTCAATCGACCAGTGCGCGACCGCGCCTGCCGCCTCGGCCACGTCCATGTAGAAATAGACGTGCGGGTTCATCCATTCGATCTTGGTGACGGCGCCCTTGAGCGTGACCGGCTTGTCACGGTCGTACTCGGCGGCGAACGAATGATGCGCGGCGACCCGGGCGCCAACCGCCCCTATTGCCACCGCCACTACCACCGCTGCTATACGTCGGTTCATCGCAGACCTCCGGAATCCCTGCACGGGACGCGCGGGTAGCAGGGTACACCGAACATGACGGCAGCGGAAGGGTTCAGTGCGAGGGTCGCATGGCGCTCGTCCCTGCGTGCTAGCATTGCTAGCATGGCCCAACTCATGGTCCGGCGTCTCGACGACGATCTCGTGCGGGCCCTCAAGGTACGGGCGGCGCGCAAGGGACATTCCGCCGAGGAGGAACACCGTGAGATTCTTCGGGCCGCGCTGCGCGGCGAGCGGGGGCGTCAATCGTTGAAGGCCCTGTTGCAGACCATTCCGGTCGTCGGCCACGATGACGACTTCGCGATCGTGCGCGGCAAGGGCCGCCGGGTGCGTCTGTGAGCTTCCTGCTCGATACCAACGTCGTCTCGGAGCTGCGCAAGGGCCCACGCTGCAATCCAGGCGTGGCAGCGTGGCTGGCAGACGTCGAGGAGGAGCTCTACCTGAGTGCGCTCGTGGTCGGAGAGATTCGCCTCGGCATCGAGCGCGTGCGCCGGCGCGATCCGGCAGGCGCGAGTGCGCTCGACCGGTGGCTGATTCGCATCCAGACCGAGTACGGGCACCGCGTGCTGCCGATCACCGCCGAGATTGCGGAGGCGTGGGGGCGACTCGCCGCACCGGCCTCGCTGCCGGTGGTCGACGGGTTGATGGCGGCCACCGCCATGGTGCACGGCCTCACGCTGGTGACCCGCAACGTCCGCGACCTGTCGCGCACGCCGGCCGCCACCCTCAATCCCTTCAGCGGCGGAAGGTAGAGCGGGACGGCGCTCGGGAAGGCACGCGGGAAAGCGCGGGGCAAATCGTGCGGCAAGGCGTGCGGGAGAAGCCGGGCGAGCTACGGCCGGAACAGCCGCGTGTAGAACCCGCTCGTCTTCACCGTGACCGTGACCGGCTGATCGTTCAGGTTCTGCCAGAACCACCCGTGATTCCCGGCCATCGGTGCTTCGAACGCGCCGTGGCCAGACGTCTCGAACTCGCCGGTCCAGTAGCTGCGGTCGCCCGTGCTCTTGTCGAGCGACTCGCCGTGCATGTCCACGTCCACGCCGCCGCCGATGGCGGTCCACGAGAAGACGAGGCGCTGGCCCTGGGCCATGGCGGCCTTGATTTCCGCGCCCTCGCCCGAGGCCAGCGTGATCGTCATCTCGTCGGTCCGAAACGGCGTCGGGCTCGTCAACAGGG
>JANNEJ010000755.1:0-8272 GCA_031378585.1 Acidobacteriota bacterium
CATTGTGTACCTCCGGTTGATTGTCGGACTAGTGATAGGGTGCACGTTTTTTCGCTTAGTCGCCCCAAATCAGCGTGTCACCCCAAATCAGCGTGTCACCCCAAATCAGCGTGTCGCCCCAAATCAGCGTGTCGCCCCAAATCAGCGTGTCGCCCCAAATCAGCGTGTCGCCCCAAACCAGCGTGTCACCCCAAATCAGCGTGTCACCCCAAATCAGCGTCTCGCCTCGTGCGCGGCTCCAATTCACATCACCCTTGATGTGCGCGCCCCAGTTCGCCGGGAACAAATCGGTCGCCGTGCGCGCGGGCAGCGACTGGCCGTCCTGCAGCACCGTCGTCAAGTTCAAATTGCCGGCACCCGCGCCGAGCAACCCGGCTTCGGGCATGAAATCTGCCGACGCCTGCAGCGCCAAACGCACGCCCATGGGCGTCAGGCGGGGGTTTGCATCAATCAGCAGCGCCACGGCTCCGCTGACCACTGCCGCGGCCTGGCTGGTGCCGCTGAGCGTCATATAGGCCGACGGGCCGGCGCCCACGAGGCGGTCGGGCCGCAGCGTGGCGAGGGTTGAGCCTGCGACGCCGGCCGAGGTGATCTTGCTGCCAGGAGCCGCCAGGTCGGGCTTCACCAGATAGTCGAACGGGGTGGGACCACGCGAACTCCAGGGCGCCAGTGTGTCGTCACCGCGGGCGACCGTGTCGTTGCTGCGCACTGCGCCTACTGTGATGACGTAAGGCGAGTTGCCCGGCGACGTGATGCTGCCGAGCACCGTCTTGCCGTCGGGCGTCTCACCGCGATTACCCGCCGACGCCACCACCACGATGCCGGCGCGCACCGCGCGCTCCACGGCCTGGCCGAGCGGGTCGTCCTTGTAGGACTGCGTGACGGGCGTGCCGAGCGACATATTGATCACGCGGATGTTGTAGCGCCCGCGGTTCTCGATCGCCCAGTCCACCGCTTCGATCACGTCGGCCACCTGGCCGGAGCCGTCATCGCCGAGCACGCGCAGGTTGATGAGGTGCGCGCCCGGGGCCATGCCACCGGCGCCATTCACGCGCGTCTTGTCCAGTTCCATACCCGCCACGATGCCGGCGATGTGCGTGCCGTGCCCGTAACCGTCGCGGCCGCGGCCGCGATTGCGGTCGCGCGTGAAGTCCGCGCTCGCCACTACTTTGCCCGACAGTGACCGGTGCGCCGAGATGCCCGAATCGATGATGGCCACGCCCACGCCTGCGCCGGTGACGGCGCCGAGTGTGCTCACCATGCCCGCCAGTGCCGCGTCGGCTCCGGTCGTCGCCGTGGTCAGTGCCATGTGCGAGGTGACCACCGCGTTGGCGGCCATGGCGTGCACGTCGGTGTCGCCAGCCAGCGACGCGAGCTGTCCCGCCGGCACTTCCAGTACCGCGCCGCGGCGCAGGCGCTTCTTCAGCGTCAGCGGGTGGCGGGTCAGCACGCGGCTGATCGTGGCGTCGTCGCCATCGACGATCACCTCCACCGTGCTGCGGTTGCCCTTGCGAATCTCGTCGCTCAGGTCACCCGAGAGGCGGGCCCGGTGGCCTTGTCCGGCGTTCGCGAAGCCAGGGGCCGCGACGACGAAGGCAACGAGGAGGGCGATGAGGCGGCTGGTCATCGGGGAGTCCTTATCCGGGGGAACAACTAGTGCTGCTGGCGAGTGACGGGAATCGAATCGACGACGACCCGCTGCGAGCCACCGCGAGTGCGGATGGTCTGCAGAGCGCCTTCGCTGATCCGGTAGTAGACGGTCCGTCGCGAAACGCCGAGGATTTGCGCGGCGCGCTCGATCGTCACGCTGCGTCCAAGCTGGGGAAGAGGCTGGGCGTTGGTCTTTTCCTGGGTGGTCTGCATGTCGAGCTCCGCCGATATAGAAGGCAGGCTTGGTGCCACAAGTGCCGCGGCCTTCGGATGCACTGGCTAAGTCGTTGTTGAATAACGGGTTCATTGGTCTAGGATGGTGGCCGTTCGACTGGGCCGTTCGAGCGGGAACGGTAGCCAAGCCATTGACCGTGATTGCACGGATTTCGCAGCGGGCCGATGTTTCATGCAGACCCCGCTTTTTTGCGCCAAAAACGAAAGAAAAAGCGATCGGCCAAGTTATTGGCCGGCTGGCCAACAAGTGAACCGACAATCTCGATTTCTGCTGGTCGCCGTCATCGTCCTTGGGTTGTCCGCCCTGTTTTGGTGGAACGACCAAGCGCCCAAGAAGCCTGGCCTGATCCAGGCGCAGACGGCGCCTGTTGCCCGGGGCGGCACGCTCGTGGCTTCGCTACGCTCCGAGCCGCGATCGTTCAATCGGCTCGTGTCGCGCGACGCGGCCACGGAAGTCGTGGCGCTGCTCACGCAGGCTCGGCTCGTCCGGGTGAATCGCGCGACCCAGCAGTTGGAGCCCTGGTTGGCAGAGCGGTGGACGGCATCGCCAGACGGCCTGGTCTACACCCTCGGCCTGCGCGATGGCCTGCAGTGGTCCGATGGCACGCCGTTCACGTCGGCCGACGTCGTCTTCACCTTCAACGCGGTCTTCGACCCACGCACCAAGAGCGTCCTGGCGAGCAATCTCGAAGTAGAGGGCCAGGCGCTCACCGCGACGGCGCCCGATGCGCGCACCGTCGTGGTCACATTTCCCCGGCCCTTCGGCCCCGGCATCCGTCTGCTCGACAACCTGGTCATCCTGCCGAAGCACCGGCTCGAGGCCGCGGTCACCGCCGGCACGATGGCACAGGCCTGGACGCCAGCCACGCCCCCCGCCGACATCGTGGGCATGGGGCCGTTCGTGCTTTCAAGCTATGAGCCCGGTCAGCGGCTGACTTTCACGCGGAATCCGCACTACTGGCGTCGCGACGAGGCGGGCGAGCCGCTGCCGTATCTTGACGGCGTCGTGTTCGAGATCGTGCCCGATCAGAACGCGGAACTGTTGCGGTTGCAGTCAGGACAGATCGACATGACGCAGCAGCAGCTGCGCGCGGAGGACTACGCCGTGGCTCGCGACCTCGAACGGAAGGGCGTGTTGGTCATGCAGGAAGCCGGGGTCGGACTCGATCCGGATGTCTTCTTCTTCAACCTGCGGCCCGCCGCCTGGGCCAAGGACCCACGAGGCAAGTGGCTCGTCACCGACGCATTCCGTCAGGCCATCAGCCACGCAATCGATCGCGAAGCCTACGCCAACACCGTGTTCCTGGGTGCCGCCGTGCCCGTGCACGGGCCCGTCACGCCCGGCAACAAGGAATGGTTCTGGCCCGATGTGCCGCGCTACCAGTTCGACCCAGCCAAGGCCCGGGCGTTGCTTGGCGGACTCGGACTGGCGAACCGGGATGATGATCCCTGGCTCGAGGACGCATCGGGCACCGACGCACGGTTCACGATGCTCGTGTTCAAGGGCAATACGTCGCTCGAACGCGGTGCGCAAGTGCTGAAGGAGAGCCTCGAGAGCATCGGCGTGGCGGTGGACGTGGCGCCGCTTGAACAGGGCGCGCTCATCGAACGCCTGCTCGCGGGGAACTTCGAGGCGATCTTCTTCTACTATGTGGCCAGCGATACCGATCCCGCCATGCAGCGCGACTTCTGGCTCAGCTCGGGCAGCGCGCACATCTGGAACATCTCGCAAGCCTCGCCAGCCACGCCGTGGGAAGCGCAGATTGACGACCTGATGACACGCCAGGCGGCGTCGGTCGATGCCTCCGAGCGGGTCCGGCTCTTCCGCGACGTGCAGCGCGTCTTCAGTGAACATCTGCCGGCGCTGTACTTTGCCGCCCCTCGGGTCTACCTGGCGGTGAGCACCCGTGTGCGCAACCTCACGCCCGGCGTGAATCGCCCGCAATTGCTGTGGAGTGCCGACACGCTGGCGGTGACTCCGGCCGCCATGAGCCGATAGCCGATGACTCTGGCTCGCTTCGTGATGCGGCGCGCGGCTGGAGGCGTCGTGTTCGCGCTCGTCGTGGCCTCACTGACGGTGCTGCTTGCGCGGCTCGTGCCTGGCGATGCGGCCACTGGCGAGGCGCTCGCCATGTCGCCCCAGGAACGCGCTGCTCTGCGGGCTGAACTGGGCCTCGACCAGCCGCTGCTCACGCAGTACGGCCACTGGCTGCAGGGACTCGCGCGCTTCGACCTAGGGCAGTCGTCGCTGTTCAAGCGGCCCGTGGCCGGCCTTGTTGGCGAGCGCGCGTTGAACACCGCGCTGCTGGCCGCAGCCGCGCTCGTCGTGGCCTCGCTCGTCGGCATTCCATTGGGGCGTTTCACCGGGGCGAATCGCGGCCTCCTCGCCCAGGCGGCGAGGACAACATCGATTGCCGTGCTCTCGATGCCGCCGCTGCTGAGCGCGTTGCTGCTCGTGTTCATCGCGGCGCAGACCGGCTGGTTCCCCGTCGGCGGCATGACCTCGGGCCGCCTCGACGGCACCGCGTGGTTCATCGATGTGCTTTGGCACCTGCCGGTGCCAGTGCTGGCCCTGGCGTTGCCGCTTGCGGCCACGCTGGAGCGCGTACAGGCGCGGGCCATGGCCGAGGCGATGGGGCAGCCCTTCGTGGACGCGAGCCGTGCGCGCGGGCTCACCCGCGATCGCACGCTGCGCGTGCATGCGTGGCCGGTCTCCCTGGCCCCGGTGCTGGGCATCTATGGGGTGCTCGTCGGCGCGCTCTTCAGCGGGTCGTTCGTGGTCGAGGTCGTCACGTCGTGGCCGGGCCTGGGCCGGCTGCTCTTCGATGCGCTGCGCTCGCGCGACGTGTGGCTCGTGGCCGGCTGCGGCGCGGCCGGGGCGGTGTCGCTGGCGGTTGGCACCACGCTGGCTGATGTACTGCATGCCGCCCTCGACCCGCGGATGCTCGAAAGGCGTCGCACGTGACCGGGCGGCCCCTGCTGCTGCTCGGCGCGCTCACGCTGGCCGCACTGCTCGCACCGGCGCTGGCACCCTATGGGCCAGCCGAGCGGTTTGGCAACCACCTGCACGCGCCGCCCATGCGCGTGCACCTCGACGGCGGCGGTCTCTACGCGTATCCACTCACGCTCGTGGACCGCCTGGAGCAGCGATTCGAGGCGGACTCGACGCGACGGACTGCGCTGCCGTGGTCGTCCCGCGACACCGCGTCGCCGGTGTTTCTCTTGGGAGCGGACTCGCTCGGTCGTGATGTGCTGTCGCGCACGCTGCACGGCGCCCGCGCGTCGCTGGGGCTCGCGCTCGTGGCCACCGTCGGCACCCTGCTGCTCGGGGCATTCCTGGGACTCTGGGCGGGCTACGCCGGTGGATTGGTGGAGCGAGTCGTGGTCACCGTGGGCGACCTGCTGCTGGTGTTGCCCCTGCTCTACGTGGTGGTGGCGCTGCGGGCGGCTCTGCCGCTCGTGCTGCCGCTCGGCACCGTGGTGGCGGCGCTGGCGCTGATCTTCGTCGCGCTTGGATGGCCGCGTGTGGCCCGCGGCGTGCGTGCCATCGTGCGAGCCGAAGCCGACCGTGAATACGTGCAGGCGGCCGTGGCGCTCGGCGCGTCGCACGGGCGGGTGATGCGGCGGCATCTGCTGCCTGCCTGCCTCGGCTATCTGGCCGTGCAGACGGCGCTGCTCGTGCCGATGTTCGTGCTGGCCGAGGCCACGCTGTCGTACATCGGACTGGGCTTCCCTGACGGCGTCCCCAGCTGGGGCACGGCGCTCGGCGAAGCCGCCAGTGTGGCCGCGATGACCCGCGCCCCCTGGACGTTGGCCCCGGCGGTTGCGGTGTTCCTGGTCGTGCTCGTCACCAACGTGCTGCTCGAGCCGGCTCGCCACGACGCCGTGGCCGACGTGTCGCGGTCGGGATAGACTCGTCGCATGCCCGCCTTGCCTGGTCTGTACGCGCCAATTGTCACGCCGTTTCGCAACGACACGGTCGACGACGCCGCGATCCGCCGCAATGTCGAGCGCTACATGCAGACCCGCATGACCGGGCTCGTGGTGCTCGGCTCGAGCGGCGAGGCCGTGATGCTCGACGAGCAGGAGTCAGGTCGCGTGATTGCCGCCGCCCGCTCGGCGATGCCCGCCGCTCGCCCGCTGATTGCCGGCACGGGCGCTGAATCCACCAAGCTCACAATCGCCGCCTGCAAGCGCGCCGCGAGTCTGGGCGCCGACGCCGTGCTCGTGCGCACCCCGGCATTCTTCAAGAACATGATGACGACCGACGTCTACGTGCGGCACTACGTGGCGGTGGCCGAAGACAGTCCCGTGCCGGTCCTGCTCTACAACGTGTCCATGTACACCGGCGTCACCCTGCCGGCCGACGCGGTGGGCCTGCTGGCCGGCCATCCCAATATTGTCGGCCTCAAGGAATCGGGCAGCGACGCGTCGTTGCTTTCCGACTACCTCTCGCGCGCCAGCACCGAGTTCTTCGTGCTGGTGGGCAGTGGCGTCTCCTATTTCTCAGGACTGGTGGCGGGCGCCGATGGCGCCATTCTGGCGTTGGCCGGCGTCGTGCCGGACCTGTGCGCCGACCTCTTCGATCACGTGCGCGCCGGGCGCATCATGGAGGCGCGGGCCGTACAGCGGCGGATGACGCCGCTGGCTCGGACGATTGGCGGTCTGCACGGCGTGCCGGCCCTCAAGGCCGCGCTCGACCTGATGGGCTTCGAGGGCGGTGCGCCGCGTGCGCCGCTCGGACCCACGCCGGCCTCCGTGGTGGAAGGCCTGCGTCGCCAGCTGACCGACCTGGGCGTGCCGCTCCTGCAGCCGGCGCCCATCGACGCAGGTCCCGCAACGTCCTGAGGCAGTGCCCCCGCTGGGCGACACTCCGCTGGTGCGAGGCGAGGCAGACGGTGCGAAGCGGCTCAATATTGGCGATGGCGGCCGTAGGGCAGCGCCCGAGCACCGTGGTACGGCAGTTGCACTCGGAGCCGTCAGAGGTTACCTGATGCCAGGCCCATCCACTGGAGTCCGCCCGCGCCGCACCCGGATGCTGGCGATGCTCGTGGCGGCGGCGCTTGCCAGCGCGTGTGCGTCCAACCCCGTGACCGGGCGCCGCGAGGTCTCGCTCATCAGCGAGGCCGAAGAGATCGCGCTCGGCCGGCAGGGCGACGCGGAAATTCGGCGCGAGATGGGCGTCTACGCCGACCAGGAACTCCAGCGCTACGTGAGTGGCATCGGCGAACGTATCGCGAGCGTGTCGCATCGTCCCGCGTTGCCGTGGACCTTCACCGTCGTGGACGTGCCCGCGGTGAATGCCTTTGCGCTGCCAGGCGGCTACATCTACGTCACGCGGGGGCTGCTCGCGCACCTCAGCGACGAGTCCGAACTCGCCAGCGTGCTCGGCCACGAGGTGGCGCATGTCACGGCGCGCCATGCCTCGCAGCAATACACGCGCTCGGCCGGCGGCTCGCTCGGCGTGTTGCTGGCGAGCATCTTCGTACCAGGCGTGCGGCCGTTCAGCAATCTGGCGTCGGCCGGCATCGGCACGTTCTTCCTCAAATACGGCCGGGATGACGAACTCGAGTCCGATCGGCTCGGCGTGGAGTACGCGTCCAAGGCCGGGTGGGATCCTGAGGCGGTGCCGCGATTCCTCGAAACGCTCTCGCGCCTCGATGCGATGAGCGCGCGCGGCGTGCCCAACTGGCTGTCCACGCATCCCGATCCGGGGTCTCGGGTCGCCAAGGCCAGGCCCGTGGCCGCGAAGTTTGCCGATGCCACGAGTGAACGCCATCGCGACGAGTTCCTGCGCCGCATCGATGGCCTCGCCTTCGGGGACGACCCGGCCGAGGGCGTGGTGCGCGGGCATCAGTTCCTGCACCCCGACCTGCGCATCGCCCTCGACTTCCCCGAAGGCTGGGAGGTCCAGAACTCCAGTGAGCAGGTCGTGGCCCAGCCAGGCGGCGACAAAGTGCTCATGCTGATGCGCTCAGCCGACGGCGTCCGCGGTGCGGCGTTGGCCGTAGGCGCACAGCGGCACATGAAGGACCTGGGGTTTTCGTTTGAGAGCGGCGAGTCGCGGCCCGTGAACGGCCTCGACGGATTTGTCGGCACCTATCGTGGCACTGCGAAAGGTGTGGGCCGGGTGCGCATTCGCGCCGCGCACCTGGTCGTGGGACGACAGGTGTTCATGGTGGCGGGCGTCGCGCCAGAGGCCGAGTTCGCGCGCGTGGACGCGGAGTTTGCCACGACGCTCGCGTCGTTCCGCGAGCTGACGACGCGCGAGGCCGGAGCGATCCGGCCCAATCGACTCGGCCTCTACGAATCGAAGTCGGGCGACTCGTGGCAGTCGATCGCCCAGCGCGCCGGACACGGCCTGGTGCCCGCGACGAGCCTGGCCCTG
>JANNEJ010000787.1:0-3889 GCA_031378585.1 Acidobacteriota bacterium
TCGCCGCCGATGTAGGGCACGACGTTGCCGAGGATGTCGAGCGACGGCACGCCGGGATAGCCCGCGCCCGACACGGCCTGCATGGTCTGCACGATCACACGCGTGATGCCGAACGGGCGCAGCGGCGCCAGGGCCGAGGCCAGCACGATGGTGGAGCAATTGGGATTGGTGACGATGGCGCCCGTCCAGCCCTTGACGCGGCGCTGTTCGGCGATCACGCTCAAGTGATCCGCGTTCACCTCGGGGATGAGCAGCGGCACGAGCGGATCCATGCGGAAGTTGCGCGCGTTGCTCACCACGATGTGCCCGGCGGCGGCAAAAGCGCCCTCGACCTCGCCGGCCACCGACGCGTCGAGCCCCGAGAACACGATCTGCGGCGCGCGTCCGGGCACGCAGGCGTCCACGGTGCGGCCGGCGGCCTCGTCGGGCATCGGCGCGGCCAGACGCCAGGGCGCGGCGTCGCGGTAGGTCTTGCCCTCCGAGCGCTCGCTGGCCGCCAGCCACACGGGCTTGAACCAGGGGTGGCGCGACAGGCGCGACACGAAATGCTGACCGACGACGCCGGTGGCGCCGAGCACGCCCACTTCAATTGACCGCTGCTGCATGAGATCGATCCTGCCTTGTTGCAAACGTGCCGTGAAAACACAAAACCCGCCATGCGCTCGCTGCGCGCTGGCGGGTTGCTCTGGTGCCCGAGACCACTGAACGTCTGGTCCGAATCTAGGCGCGCACCTGGCCCTCCGCCGCGAGTCGCTTTCGAGTCGCACGCTTTCGAGAAGCGGAGTGGAAGCCAACCGTCATTGGTGGAAGGCAGTATAGAAGTGCCGCCGCGTGCAGGTCAAGTGCGGCGGACAATCACGCCGTCAGCTCCTTGTTCTGCGTATCGGGAATGCCGATCCAGGCGACCGCCGCCAGTAGAAACGCCGCGCCCGTGATGGCAAACGCCACGCCGAACCCGCGAGACCCGGCCATCGAGCCCACGACAAACGGCGCAGCCGCGCTCGCGATTCTTCCCACGTTGTAGCCCACGCCCGCCGCGGTCGCACGGATGGAAGTCGGATACAGCTCGGCAATGACCGCGCCGAAGCCGCTGTAGTAGCCCGTGCCGAAAAACGCCACCAGCGGACCGAGCAGCAGCAGCAGCACCGGCTGGCGCAGGTAGCCGTAGAGCGGCAGCAGCACGCTCGCCACGAGCACGAAGATGATGTACGTGCGCTTGCGGCCAATCGCGTCGGCGATGTAGCCGAAGCTGATGTAGCCGCACCACATCCCCACCTGCATGGCCATCACGAACCACGACATGGCCGACGAGCTGAGCCCGATGCCGCCGCGTTCGACTGGCAGGTTCAAATAGGCCGGCACCCAGAGGTTCAGGCCCCACCAGCCAAACAGCGTGCAGGCGTTCATGAGGATCAGAAACACCGTGGTGCGCCCGCGCGCGCCGGTGAAGAGCTCGCTGATGCGGCCGCGAGACGCCGGCGCGGTGCGTTGCCACAACTCGGGCTCTTCGACGTTGCGGCGAATCCACAGCGTGAAGAGCGCCGGGATCACCCCCACGAAGAACACGCCGCGCCAGCCCCAGAGCGGCATCACGATCAGGTTCACGAGGGCGGCCAGCGCGTAGCCGATCGCCCAGGAGCTTTGCACGAACGCCAGCGCCTTGCCGCGGTGGCGTGCCGGAAACGTCTCGGAGACGAGCGCCACGCCCGTGGCCCACTCGCCGCCCATGCCGAACCCGAGCAGGATGCGAAACACCGCCAGCTGCGTGACGTTCTGCACGAGTCCGCAGGCTGCCGTGAACACCGAGTAGATGAGCACCGCCGCCATCAGCGCGCGCTTGCGGCCGATGCGATCGGCCAGCACGCCGAAGACCACGCCGCCCGCCGCCGCCGCCAGCAACGTGAGCGCGCCCAGTTGCCCGGCTACGGCGGTCGAGAGCTGCAGCACGGGATCCTGGATGAGCGCGGCCAGCACCAGCGAGTAGAGCATGACGTCAAACGAGTCGAGCATCCAGCCAAGCGACGCGGCCACAAACGCATGGCGGGCGCGGGCGTCGGCGGCATGCCACCAGGCGAACATCCTCGTGTCGTCAATGGCGGCCGCGGCGACCGCGGCGGCGGGAATGGCACTCATGCGGGACCTCGAGCCGCACAGCACGACCGCGGCGGCCTCACACTACCACCGCTCCAGCCTTTCGATCGTCCGGGCATGATTTCGTGACAGTATGCCGTCCAACGGGAGGCCGCAGATGCTCGAAGCACTACGCTTGGTCGGGGCCAGACAGACGGCACTGGCCATCGGACTCACGGCCGTGACCGTGGCCGCGCTCGCGGCGGACCTGCCGGGCAGCGCCGCGCAGGGCACGCTGCGGGCGCAACTCATCGGCCACTGGCGGCTCGTCTCGAGCGAGCAAATGCGCGAGGGCGAGGCGCCCGTGCTGTCGCTCGGCCCTTCGCCGGCCGGCATGATCAGCTACACGGCCGATGGACACATGCTGGCGCACCTGGTCTCGACTGTCCGGCCGAAGGTGCGGGCGGCTGACGCCACCCCAGACCAGCAGCGCGAACTGCTGCGCACCTATCCCGCCTACTTTGGCACCTTTGACGTCGACGAAACGGCCCGGACCGTGACCCATCACCGCGACGGTAGCCAGGTACCAGGCGAGCGCGATTTCGTGCGCACCATCGACCTGCGCGGGAACCGCCTCGTGTTAACCACGCCAACCACCCTGGTCGAGGGGAAGAAGCGTTTTGCCCGCATCACCTGGGAACGGCTCGGCGTGGCATCGGTCGTGGCGCCGCATGTTGCCGCCGCGCGCGCGGCCGTGACCGGCACCTGGGAACTGGTGGAGCACCAGACCACGATGGCAAGCGGCGACGTGCGCCGCAGCTTCGGTGCCTCGCCCAAGGGCCTCTTCGTCTTCCACGAAGACGGACACACCACCGTGCAGATCGTGAATCCCGACCGGCCAGGCACGCCGCTCGCCGTGGCCAGTGACGACCAGGTGCGGGCGCTCACGCGCTCTTACCTGGCCTACTTCGGCACCTTCGACGTGGACCTGGCCACGAAGAAGATCGTCGTGCACACCATCGCCGATCTCAATGCCGCCAATAGCGGCGCCGATCAGATCCGGTTCTACGAACTGCAGGGCGACATGCTCTACCTGCAGCCCCCACCCACGCCGGTTGTGGGCGGCGGCCAGCAGGTATCGCGCATCACGTGGCGGCGCGTGAGGTAGGAACCTGACGCCGCCTAGCGGGCCGCGGCCGCCAGAGCGGCCGTGGCCGCTTCGGGCTGGAACAGGTGGTCGTGGAACGTGACGTCGCCCGACTCCACGGAGTACATCGCGCTCACGATGCCGATCTTGCCCTCGTTGAACAAGTGCTCGAGGATCGGGCTGCGTTCGAGGATGGCGCGCATCTGCTGGCGGGTGTTCTCGAGCGCCACGTGCTCAATGAAGGCCTGTGGCTCTTCGCCGCGGCCCTGACTGGTTTCGACGACATGCACCGCCGGGCTGATCTTCGTGAGCAGGCCCGTGAGATGCCCCATCTGCACGTAGTCGCAGGCGCCCTTGACCGCGCCGCAACGCGAGTGCCCCAGCACCACGATGAGCTTCGATCCGGCGACGAGACACGCAAACTCCATGCTGCCGAGAATGTCTTCGTTGAGCACGTTGCCAGCGATGCGCACGCTGAAGATGTCGCCCAGGCCCTGGTCGAACACGAGCTCGGCCGACGTGCGCGAGTCGATGCAGCTCAGCACCACCGCGAAGGGGAACTGACCGGCCGACGTCTCGTTCACCTGTTGCAGCAGGTTACGGTTGGCGCGCAGGTTATTCACGAAACGCCGGTTGCCTTCCTTGAGGATCTCGAAGGCCGTGTGCGGGGTG
>JANNEJ010000798.1:0-2359 GCA_031378585.1 Acidobacteriota bacterium
GACAGTGGCCCGCCCGAGTCCCCAGCCCCCAGCCCCTAGCCCCCAGTCCCTATCTTTCAACCACAATTCGCTCCGCGGGCACGCCAAGGCCTTCAAGGCTCGCCGTCACCGTGGCGACAAATCCGGCTGGTCCGCACACAAGGCACCACGCGTCGCTGCCCGGCAGGGCGGCAGCCAGTAGCGCGTCGTCGATGCGGCCCGACCGTCCGGCCCAGTCCGCGGTGGGCTCGTCGCGAGTGACCGTCTTGTGCAGGCGCAGCCGTCCCTGCCGATCGAGCGCCACGAACTCGTCGCCGAACGCGAACTCGTCGGGCGTGCGCGCGCTGTAGACGAGCACCATCGGCGCGGCGCCGGCCTGCTCCAGCCGCTCGAGCGCCACCGAGCGGAGCGGGGCGATACCGGTGCCTCCGCCAATGAGCAGCAACGGGGCGCTTGTGGCGCCGGCCGGCACGCCAAAGCTGCCGACTGGACCCTCGAGTGCCAGCCATTGCCCCGCGACGTCCCCAGGGTCGAGTCCGAGTTCGCCGAAGGCGCCATCGGCGGGCACGAGCAGTTCGAGGACGCCCGTCGAGGCCAGTGACGGCGCGGAGGCAATCGAGTACGCCGAGCGGGCCGCCGAACTCGCCCGCCCCACCAGCACGGCCTGGCCGGCGTGAAAGGCAAAGGTTGCGCCCCGCAAGTCAAGGCGGAGCACGCGGGTACGGGGCGTCGCCCGCACCACCTCACGAAGCCGCACCGTGGGCACGCCGCGTCTCCGGCTAGAGCACGCCGGTGCGGGCGCGCTCGATGTCGTCTTCGGTGATGTCGGGCGGCAGTATCGGCAACCGGAGGCCGCCCGTGCGGCGGTCACTCGGCCGGCCGCCGTTATTGCGCGCGGTCTGCTTGCTGTGCGTCTTGTCGCGGTACATCCTCGCATCGCCCGAGGCGAGCAGCGCCTCGTAGGTCTCTCCATCGTGAGGATACACCGCCGCGCCCACGCTGATCGACAGCGTGAGCCGCCGTCCGGGACGCGCTTCGAACACCGCGTCTTCCATGGCGCGCTTCAGTTCGACCCGCTTGCGCTCGGCCTCGTCCGCGCCGCATCCCGACAGCACGACGATGAACTCGTCGCCGGCATAGCGGACACAGATGTCGTAGGGTCGCACGCCGCCACGGAGCACGTTGGCCACTTCGCGCAGCGCGCGGTCGCCGACGTGGTGCCCGTGGGTGTCGTTGATCTCCTTGAAGTTGTCGCAGTCCATGACCAGCAGCGCCACTTCCGACTTCAGGCGCTCGGCCCGGGCCAGCTCGCGCTGCAAGTGGATGAACATGAAGCGGGTGTTGGGCAGGCCCGTCAGGGCGTCGGTGAGTGAGTCTTCCTGCGTGCGCTCGAACACGCTGGCGTTGTTGATCACGGCCGACGCCTGTTCGCACACCCGGTCGAGTAGCCGCCGGTGGTCGTCCGTGTAGGCCTCTTCGGCTTCCTGATACACGGCGAGCGTGCCGATGAGCCGGTCGTTGATGATGAGCGGCGACACAATCGCCGACCGGAGCGACGTGCT
Organism: Acidobacteriota bacterium; assembly: GCA_031378585.1. Classification (GTDB taxonomy): domain Bacteria; phylum Acidobacteriota; class Vicinamibacteria; order Vicinamibacterales; family UBA2999; genus CADEFD01. The sequence continues at coordinate 1,542 of JANNEJ010000798.1, forward strand.
CGTGGGCGCCAGCCCGGCGGCCTCGAAATCTGCGCTGGGGCGCGCGTTGACGAGCGGGCGGCGGTTGCGCGTGACCCAGCCGGTGAGCCCGTGGCCGCTCTTGATCGTCATGCTGCCGATGAGTTCGGAGTCCAGGCCCGTGGCGAACCGGCAACGCAGCCAGTCGTGCTCTTCGTCGTACAGGAAGAGCGCGCAGGCAGCAAACGGCACCAGGTTGCTCAGCTTCGAGCTGATGAGGGCCATGGTGTCGGCCACACCCAGGCTCGTGCCCATCGACTGCGCGATCTCGTAGAGCGCGTAGATTTCCTTGTGCGCGAGCGCGATGTCCTCGAACACCGTGCTGCCTCGGCCGACCTCGTTTTCGAAGCCCGCCGCCGGGCGGCCCAACTGCGACGTGGGCTCGAGCGTCAGGCGCCGCATGGGCCCCTGTTCCAGCCGGTCGGCTTCCGCGGCCAGCAGCGGCAGCTGGGCGAAGAACATCGTCAGCACCCGCGGGTCGAGCGCCTTTCCCGATTCCTGCTCGAGTACCGACAGGGCCGCTTCGTGCTCCATGGCCCGGTGATACGGACGGTCCGACGTCAGGGCGTCGAAGTAGTCGACCACAGTGAGGATGCGCGCGCCGAGCGGGATGTCCTCGCCCCGCAGGCCCTGGGGGTAGCCACGTCCGTCCCAGCGCTCGTGGTGGCTCAGGATGAGCGGCGCCACGGGATACGGAAACGGCACGGCGCTGATGATCTCGGCGCCTACCTGGGGGTGGATGCGGATCTTCTGGAACTCTTCCTGCGTGAGCGGGCCCGGCTTCGACAGGATGTGTTCGG
>JANNEJ010000810.1:0-3457 GCA_031378585.1 Acidobacteriota bacterium
TCGCCGCCGAGGGCGCGGAGCCGCTGCTTCTCCTTGTCGAGCACTCGCACCAGCCAGGCCGTGGCGAGAAACCCCGCCGCCGAGATCAACATCAACGTGTTCGTGCCGACCGTGTTCACGAGCAGCGCGGCCAGAGCGGGACCGCCGATCGTGCCCACCGTGCCGCCCGCGGCCAGGAACCCGAACAGCCGCTTGGCCTGAGTGCGCGAGAACGTATCGGCCATCAGGCTCCAGAACACCGAGATGATGAGCACGTTGAAGGTGCTCACCCACACGAAGAAGAGCGCTGCCACCCAGCGGTCCTGCTGCTGCTCAACCGTTTCGAACAGGCCATAGAACCCGACCATGGTCAGAGCGATGAAGCCGTAGACCCAGGGCAGGAACGTGGCCAGCTTGATGCGCGAGGCCAGAAAGGCGTAAGCCGGAGCGACCAGGAAGCTGACCACGAAGGTGCCGGTGTACAGCTCTTGCAGGTTCGCAACGCCGTAGACCGTACCCATGGCATCGCGCACTGGTCGCACGATGAAGTAGCTGGCCATCAGGAGCGCAAAGTAGACAAACGACACAACGACCGTCTTGACCTCGCCCGGCTCCACCTTGGCGACGGTCTTCAACAGGCGAGCGAGCGGTGACACCGCGGCGTGCGTCATGGCGATTCAGGGTTGTGAACGGGAACGTGTCGACGCTACTCCGGCCGCGGTTGCGGCCGGCGGAAGAGACCGACGTACACCGCTTTGCCGAGGACGTGTCCCTGCATGGCGTTGTAGACCGCGGTGCGGCTCACCCACGCATCGGCGCCGGCCGGCACATCGAGCTTCGTGTCGAGCGCGAAGAGCTCGAACGTGTAGTGGTGCATCGGGCCCGTGGCCGCCGCGCCGGGTCCGCGGTAGACCTCGCCGCTGGCGCTAATCTGCTTGCTGCCATCTGGTAGCGTTGGGCCCTTCGGCTGGCCTTCGGCCATGCCTGTGGCCGTGCCCGGAATGCCCCACACCAGCCAATGCACCTGGTCTTCGGTGCCCTTGTTGCGCGCCACATCAGGGTCGCGCATGTGCAGCACGAAGCTCTGCGTTCCGGCCGGCACGTTGGTCCAGGCGAGGGCGGGCGATACCTGCTCGCCAGCCTGGGTATACCGGTTGGGGATGACGGTGCCATCGGCAAACGCCGTGGTCGTCAGCGTCAGCGGCGGCGGCCCAGGTGGCGGTGCGCCCGCCGGAACCTGCGCCCCGAGTCCCACCTGCACAAGGGCCAGTCCGATCACGAGTCCTGTCCACGTCATTCTCGTCATGTCCGTCTCCTGTTCGGCCAGCAGCACGCGCGGCCCGGCTAGAACATTATGCCGTGGACTGTCTTCAGCGGGATTGCTTGTGCATGTGCGTCCTGGCCCGAGTCGCGCCGGCACGCTGAGTCGTTGGGCCAGGATCGTGGCAGTTGCGATCTACCCCACGCGCGCATGCCTTCGATACGCCGCGTTTATTCAATTCGATGTGTGGCACACTCCGCACTTCTGGAGGACTGAGAATGACCGACACGCGAGCTCTATCGGCGGCAATTGTTCTTGCCATCGTGGCGGTACTACCCGCCGCAGCTCAGATGCAGACCGGCTCGATCCTGGTAAGGGTGGCCGACGAGCAAGGAGCCGCGGTGCCTGGCGTGGCCGTGACGCTGTCCAGTTCCGTGCTGGTGTCGGGCACGACGACTGGCGCGACCGATGGCGCGGGCGTGAACCGCTTCCCGTCGCTCCTGCCGGGCGTCTATGCCGTCAAGCTCGACCTGCAGGGCTTCAAGTCCGTGATTCGCGAGAACGTCACTGTGCAGGTGGGCGCCACCGTTCCGCTCGATCTTCGGCTGCAGCTCGCCACGGTGGCCGAAACGGTCACGGTCACCGGCAGCTCCCCGGTCATCGACACGACCAGCGCCAACACGAGCGTGAACCTCGGCGAGCAATTGCTGCAGGGCACGCCGGGCGGCCGCGATATCTGGTCGCTCGTGGAGTACAAGGTGCCCAGTCTGCTCATCACGCGCCCCGACGTCGGCGGCACGTCGGGCGGCTTGCAAGGCGTTTTCAACGCTCGTGGCACGACGAGCGCGCAGAACTCCAGCTTCTTGAACGGCATCAACGTGGGCGACCCGCAGGCCATTGGCGCCGCCGGGTTCTATTACGACTTCGATGCCTTCGACGACATCCAGGTCTCGACCGGCGCGCACGACATCACGGTGCCGACCAGCGGCGTTTTCCTGAACATGGTGACCAAGAGCGGCAGCGACTCCTGGAAGGGCCGCCTCACCACGGCCTGGCTGGGCGACCAGACGCAGACCCAGAACATCGATGACGACCTGCTGCGCTACGGCTTTCGTCCGCAGACCAATGCCGTGGACTTCGTGTCGGACGTCAACCTCAGCGCCGGCGGGCCGATTCTCGAGAACAAGCTGCGCATGTTCACGTCGTTTCGCGACTGGCGCGTGCACGTGAACGTGCCGGCGGCGTTCTCCACGCTCGTGCTCGATCAGACCGACATCACCTCCGGTCTCATCAATGCCAACTACCAGGTGTCGCAGAACAACCGCCTCACCGGGCTGTACTCACGCCAGTACTACAAGAAGCCACGACGGTTCCTGATTGCCTCGAACCTGGCCACGCAGGATTCGACCGTCAACGAAGACGACGTGTTCGATATCTACCAGGTGCTGTGGAACTCGGTGGTCTCGCAGAAGTTTTTCATCGACGCGCGGGTTGGCGTGAACCGGATCTTCTTTCCGACCTATCTGAACACCACCGAACAGACCCTGCTCGACTCGGCCACCAACATCCGCACGCGGAACTTCAACGTGGGCACCGAACGGTGGCGCGACCGTTACCAGGCCAACGCGACCGGCCAGTACTACCTCGACAACTTCCTGGGCGCGCGCCACGAGTTCAAGTTCGGCTTCGACCACGCCCACGCCCCGGTCGAAAACCGCGCCAGTCGCATCGACGACGTCGAGCCCACCTACAGCAGCACCACCGGGTTGTCGCAGAACGTGCAGATCTTCGCCACGCCGTTCTTCACGAAGACGGCCGTCGACGTCACGGCGCTCTACGCGCAAGACAGCTTCTCGGTCAAGCGCCTGACGGTCACGGCCGGCGTCCGCTGGGAACGGCTCGAAGGCTACCTGCCCGAGCAGAGCAGCCCGGCCAGCCGCTTCTTCCCGAACCTGCCGCGGTCGTTCGACGAGCAGCGCGACGTCGTGAACTGGAAGACGCTCGGTCCGCGCCTGAGCGCCGCCTACGACCTGCTGGGCAACGGCAAGACGGCCCTGAAGGCCGCCGTTGGCCGCTACTACTACGTGATCGGCGCCGGCGGCGGCATCCTCGACGGCGTGAACCCGAACGCCACCTATTCCGAGACGTACAACTGGAACGACCTGAACGGCGACCGGCGCTTTCAGCCGGGCGAACAGACCGGCAATCCGGTCATCA
>JANNEJ010000828.1:0-2805 GCA_031378585.1 Acidobacteriota bacterium
AGTCTATCCCTTCGACTGGCTCGGCATCCTGGCCCAAGCCCCGCCGTCGTCCGACGAACTCATCTATGCCAACCACGCCGACGGCTTCGCGCTGCTCAGCATGCGATCCCCGGACGTGCAGCGCCTCTACATCCAAGTGGACCCCGCGGAGAACATCGCCGATTGGCCCGATGCGCGGATCTGGGAGCATCTGCACCGCCGCCTCGGCACGCCGCACGGCTGGGTGCTCACCGAAGGTGCGATCATCCAGAAAAACATCGCCCCCATGCGCAGCTTCGTCGCCTCGCCGATGCAAGCCGGCCGCCTGTTCCTGGCCGGCGACGCCGCGCACATCGTTCCCGCCACTGGCGCGAAGGGCCTCAATCTGGCCGCCGCCGACGTACAGGTGCTCACCCGGGCCATCGCGCAATTCTACAAAACAGGCCAGCACGACCTGCTCGCGCGTTATTCGGACACCTGCCTGCGCCGGGGCTGGAAAGTTCAGCACTTCTCCTGGTGGATGACTTCCATGCTGCACCGCTTCACCGGCGAGACCGGCTACGACGTCCGCCGTCAGTGGGCGGAACTCGACTACGTCACTGGCTCGCGTGCCGCGGCCACCGCACTTGCGGAGAACTACACCGGCTTACCCTTTGAGCCGGCCATGGAATGAAGCCTCTCCCAGGATCCTGTCGACGGAGTTGCCCATGCGAAGACCCACTACAGGTCAGGGCCGGAAGGCCAGTGCGGACAAGACCCCGCCGGGCGGCCGCGCGTTCGAGCGCGTCAAGCAGGACCGCCTGGCTCGCCAGTTGTCGGGCGCCCGAGCCCATGAGTCGCTGACCCTCGAGGACCACGCGCCCGCAGCGACCAACGCATCGAGGGCCGCTGCGAAGACGGCGAAGACCAAGCGCGGAGTCTGAGACCTGCGCCACGAGAGGAGCCGCGTATGAAGGGACCGATGGAACTGCGTCGCCGGGCCGGTTCGTTGAGGCGCCTGGCATCCCAACAGGCGAAACAGCGATATCCCGCGGGCAAGGCGCTCGGGCGCATCGAGTACTTCGAAACGCAGCGCGGCCTGCCCAAGACCCGTGAACGCGAGGGTCTCGTCACGTCGGCCCGCGCGACGGCCGCGCCCATCGCCCGACGCCCCGCCCCGCGCACGAAAGGCGGCAAGCCCGGCCTGTACGCCGCGGCCTACGCGGTGAAGGCGAGGCTCGCCCCATCCTTTGCCGCGGCGGCCACGGTACCGGTCTGGCGCGCCGTGGGGCCGAGCCTTGTCCCGAACGGACAGACCTACGGATCCGCACGGCCCCCAGTGTCGGGGCGCTGCGGCGGCATCGTGATCGCGCCCGCCGATCCGCAACGCCTGGTGCTCTGCTCTGGCGGAGGCGGCCTGTGGGGCACCTTCGATCTGGGCGCCACGTGGCAGCCCCTCACCGACGATCAGCCCACCACGTCGATGGGCGCGATTGCCGCCGCGCCGAGCGCGCCGAACATCGTCTACGCCGGCACGGGCGAAGGCGACAACCAGAGTCAGTTGGGGGTTGGCCTCTTGCGGTCATCCGACGGCGGGCAGACGTGGCAGCTGATGCCCTCGCCGCAGCTCTCTGGATCGGGCGTCTACGACATCGCGGTCGATCCGGCCGACCCCATGCACGTCTGGGTGGGCACGCTCGAACGCCTGCTCGAGTCGGCCAACGGCGGCGCCACCTGGCGAGTCGTGCAGCCGGTGCCGACCTGGGACATCGCCGTCAACCCGGGTACGCCGGCCGAGATCTTCGCGGCCACGCGGGCCGGCCTCATTCGATCCGCCAACGGCGGGTCGACCTGGTCGCCGGTGCTGCTGCCGGGCACGACGGCCTCGTCCAGATTCGAGCGGCTCGAGGTGTGCCACGCGCCTTCGGCGCCGGCCGTGGTCTACGTGGTGGGGGTGTTGAACGGCCGCGGCATGCTGTGGCGCCGCGCCTCGTTCGGCGGCGCCTTCGTGCTGGAGACGGCGCCCCCGCTCGAGCGCAACTCCGACATCGCCCAGGCCTGGTACGACTGGTGTGTCGCGGTGTCGCCGGTAGACCCCAACCTGGTCTATGTGGGCGCGGTGGAGCTGTATCGGGGCCGGCGTTCGGGCGGCGGATGGCAGTGGACGAACATCTCGTCTCGCTCGAGCGGGGACTCGGTCCACCCCGACCAGCATCACCTCGCGTTCGATCCCGTCGATCCCCACGTGCTCTACGTCTGCAACGACGGGGGCCTGTTCCGCTCCCCGAACGGCGGCACGAACTGGACGGCCCTCAATGCTGGCCTGAACATCACGGAGTTCGAGTTCCTCGTGCAGATGGAAGGGCAGGACGGGTGGCTCATCGGCGGCACGCAAGACAACGGCACGCTGAGTAACCTTACCGGCGGCACGTGGAAGCAGATCGCGCTCGGCGACGGCGGCGACTGCGGCGCCGATGAGGCGCGGAACCTCTGCTATCACTCGTACTACGGCATGTGGATCGAGCGGGCGCCGGCCATCGGCACCAATGCGTTCCGGTGGAAGGACGTCTCGCCACCGTTGGCCGACGACTACGACGCCTTGTTCTATCCGCCGATGGACGTGCGCGGCAGCGTGGTGGCCAAGGCGGGTGTCACGCTCTGTGTCTCGGACGACCACGGCGACCACTGGTCCGAGGTGGACGTCGGCCTCGGCGGCCGCGCGTCCGCCCTGCTGATCCACAGCGCCTCGACCATCTTCGTGGGCACCGAAGACGGCGGCCTGGCGAGCATCCGTCGCGGCCGGGGTGGCTGGGGCGCCGCCACCGTGACGGCCCTGAACTCGCCGCG
>JANNEJ010000850.1:0-7275 GCA_031378585.1 Acidobacteriota bacterium
CCGGCGTTGTCCTAATTCTGGGCGAGCCGGGTGATGACGCGACGACAGAGGAGACGACATGGCAAGTATCAAGGGCACCATCAAGCGTTTGGTCAGCGAAAAGGGATTTGGCTTCGTGCAGGCTGAAGACGGCACGGAGTATTTCTTCCACCAGTCGGCCTGCGTCGATGCCCGTTTCGACGAGCTGCGCGAAGGACAGTCGCTGACGTTCGAAAAGGGACAGGGCCCGAAGGGACCGCGCGCCGAGAACATCCGGCTGGCGTAACTGCGAGCGACCGCGGCGGTCCGGCTTCGGCCGGACCCCGCGGGATTTTTTCGACCTGACTCACTCGACCCCGCCTCGACGAACCCGATCCCCACCTCGACCCGCGACGCCGGCGTTGCCCGCGTCCGACCTAGCGGTGCAACGCCACCAGGTCGCCGACACTGACCGCATCGCTCGCGCGCTCGATGCGGATCGTGGCCGATTCCGCACGCACCGCCACGATGATGGCATCGGCAATGTCCTGCACCGGGCCCAGGTCTCCCAGCGTGCGCCGAAAGATCGTCAACCGCTGACCACGCGTGGCCCCCTGCACGGTTCCCCGATCGATCACCATCAACTGGCGCTCGGCAGCGATCGTTTGCCCGTGATCGCCGAGCACGATACGCGCTGGATCCTCGTACTGGGGCGTGAGCACGCCCTGCGCCGTCAGTAGCGGCAAGCCATCAAATGGCTCCACCGTATCGCCCGCAAAGAGCTCGCCGCACGAGTACACCACGACCGCAACCGAGGCGCGCTCGCCGGTTTCCACGACCTGGATGAGGCCGGCCGTCTGCTCGCCAGTGGACGCGCGCAGCGGGCCGCCACGCGTGGCCCCGGCTCGAAACGTGCGCCGCACGACGAGATTTTGTCCGGGCACCAGGCCCACGTCGATACCCGCGTCGATGATGAGCACGTCGCCGTTGCCGTACAGCGTGCGGTTGCGCTCGTCGCGGTGCGCCACCAGGTGGGCGATGGTCACTGCCGAGCCGGTCGCCTGCCCCGGCCCGCACACCGACGCCAGCACGTCCTTGGGCAGCGGCACCGGGTCGGGCCGGCGCGGCGCCGCCAGTCGCACTGGTGGCAGGGGTGGGGGCGGCGGGGGGAGCGGTGGTGGGGGCGGCGGCGCGGCGGCCACCACTTCGACCGATTCTTTCAGGGTCGCGACCTCGAGCCGCTGGTCGAGGATGAACAGCTCTCCGCGACGCAGGGTGACCCCGGCCCGAATCTGCGCCTCGAATCCCGGCAGTGCGAACGCGATCGTGTAGAGCCCGGCGTCGATGGAGGGCGACAGGAACTGACCCACGCCGTCGGTCACGACCGACACAGGCGTTGCGCCGCCGGGCGCAGTGATGGTGACGGTCACGCCGGGCAGCGCGGCGCCCGACCCGTCGGTGACGCGGCCGGTCACCACGGCGAGTTCGTCTTGGGTGGCACCGGCCGAGGCCGAGCAGGCGAGTACGAGTACGGCGGTGCGAACAAACGGTCCTACCGAGATCATGCGGATACTCCGGGTGGTATCCGTTAGTGTCGGCTTTTCCCAGGCGCGGCTGTAGCGCCGCCCGGCCCGGGCGCGGCGGCTACGCTGGCGGCCGCCGCGCGGTCATGTTCAAGCGCCAGTAGTCGAGCATGAAGGGCGGCGATTGCTGCACCGCCAGCGCCACGACCTCATCGACAAACGTCGCCCGCAACCCCTCGGGCAGCCGGTCGAGGTGCGGGTGAAAAATCACGGTGGTCACAAACGCGCGGTAGTCCGGCTCGGAGGCGAACGTCGTGGGCGCGGATTCGAGACCTGTTTCCACGTCCACGAACCCCGCCGCGGTCAGCCGTGCCGCGGTGTCTTCTGCCGAGGCAAAGTTCCATGGACCAGGCCAGCCGGCGAAGTACGGCGCAAACGGGGGGCGCGCCATCACCTGCTCGGCCAGCCCGTGTGCTTGCTGCAGGTTGGGACCGCCGCCACACTGTGCGTGCAGGCGTCCGCCCGGGCGCAGTGCGTGATGCACGTTGGCAAAGAGCGCGGGATGATCCCCCACCCAGTGAAAGGTGGCGGTGCTGAAGATGAGGTCTGCCTGGCCCGCAACGGGCAGGACGGGTAGCGCAGCCTGCACGAACGACACCCGTGGTCCGCAGGTGGGCCGCAAGTGTGCGCGTGCCTCGTGCAGCATGTTCCACGACCGGTCGAGCGCCACGACGTGCCCCTCGGGCAGGCGCTCGAGGAGCGCGGCGGTGAGACGTCCACTGCCGCAGCCTGCGTCGATGGCACGCTCGCGACCGGTGAGCGACAGGCGCGCGAGCACCCGGCTGCCCCAGGTGGTTTGCGGCGCCGACACCCGATGGTACGAGACGGCGTCCCACTCGGTGGAGGTGCCGCTCATGTCAGGGCCCAGCCACCGCGCGGAGTACGGAGCACGCCGGCGAGTGGAAGCAATGCCACGCACCATCGTAGTCCAGCGGCGCGCGTCCGGCGCGGGCTGCCTCGCCCGGTGCGACATTTCGCCACACGCGCGGCACCAGCACTACTCGGGCTTCCTCTCGTTCCTGCCCACCACGCGCGGCATCGACGCGGTGTATCTGACGCCGCTGGCGCCCGACGACGGCGCGAGCGTGGCGCACGATCACATCAAGACCGTTGGCGTCGCGTCGTTTGGTCCCGACGGAGTGCTGGTCTCGCGGCAGATCGTCGACGGCGACGCATGTTCCTGCTGCAGCACCGACATGGCCGAGACCTCGGCCGGCCCGGTGGCGGTGTATCGCGATCACGACGCCGGCGAGATCCGCGACATCGCGACCGCGCTCGAAGCGATTCGTCTGGGGGCCGTGCGCTACCTCACCAAGCCTATCCAGACCGGATCCTCGAGGCGTTCGAACTCGGGCTCTCGGCGCGTCCCCGCGACCTGCCTATGGACACGCCGTCGCTCGCGCGCGTCGAGTGGGAACATATCCAGCGCGTGCTGGCCGACTGCGACGGCAATATTTCGGAAGCCGCCCGGGCGCTGTCGATGCACCGGCGATCGTTGCAGCGCAAGCTGGCCAAGTATCCCGTGCCACGCTGAGGCGCGACACTATGCCGCACGCGCGCCGCACACGCGCGTGCGATGATCCCTGCGACACGGCCGTCACCGACGGCCGCCCTCTTCGTGCTGCCAGGCGCCAGGCTGGACGCCAACGTTGCTAGAAGTAGCGCGTCACCCGCACCGACGCCGTGCGCGGCTGCACCAGCCGGGTGCCGACGAAGACCGACTGGAAGTTGTAGAGCGCGGTCCGATTGGTCAGGTTTGTCACCTGGATCTGCGCGCCCCACGTCCGGCGTCCGCCAGCGCGCGCGAGGTCGACGCCCACGGCGGCATCCACGATGGTGCGGGGCCGCACGCGTGGCGTGTCGGCGCTGAGGTTCACAAACGGCAACAGGTCGGCGAAGTCCGGATCTCGAGCCACCTCGGCGGGGTTCGAAGGGTTCGACACAAGGCCGCTGTCATGACGCACGGTTGCGCCGAGCCACCACGGCCCAGCCGGGTCGTAGGCCGCCGTGCCGTGCAGCCCCAGACTCTGGTCGTGATCGATCAGAAACGGACCCGACGACAGCAGGTCGATGGCCTCCTGGCCCAGGAACAAACCGCCCGTGAACGGCGGCGACGAGATGGCCCGGCCGGTTGTGAGACTCAGCGAGCCCGAGAACCCGCGGCGCGGCAGCAGGCTGACGCGGCCCTCCACGCCAGTGACGCGGATGCTGGCCAGCGTGGTGGGAAAGATGATGCCGGTGTCGAAGAAGTTGTTGTTGTCCTGCTGATCCTGCGACAGCTTGCGATACACCGCGGTGTCGATCGTCACCAGGCCGCCAAGCGATACCTGTGCGCCGGCTTCGTACACGTCCTGCCGCTCGGGACGAATCGGCTGGTAGGCGCCGCCGAGCGCTTCGCGCACACTGCGGGGCGCCAGTTGCGAGGCCGCTTCGGAGTTCGACAGCAACAGATTCTCGTTGGGCGGAGTCTGGTAGTTGCGGTTGTATGAGGCGCGCAGCACCAGGTCGCGCCCGCCGACGCGGTAGGACACGCCCAGGCGGGGTTGAATCTGGCGGCCGGTTACGAGGAACCGGTACTCGTCGTGGCGGACACCGAGGTTCAGGGACAGGTCAGCGAACTGCATGGTCGATTGCACGAAGGCGCTGTAGTTCGTGCCGGCCTGCGCCTCGTCGAACGCAAACGGCGCGCCCCCGCGGGTGAGGTCGTACGGCAACAGCGCGTCGTTGTAGCCGTCTGACCCAGGCGCGTTGAACGCCGCCGACGTGAGTCCCATCTGGAAGCGCTCCCGCAGGGGAAAGCGCTGCACGTCTGCGCCCGCGCGCAGCACGTGGGCGCCGACCGTTCGCGTGTATCGCCCGCTGACAGTGAAGGTCTGGAGCCGGCGATCCTGCGACGCGGTCACCGGCGTGTCGCCGGGGCTCGACTGCAGCGTGGCCGACGTCGTCCGCGCGCCCGCCGTGGTCTCGATGGTCGACCGGGCGTCGAGGGTGCGTTGATAGGTGCTCCAGACCGAGAGGTCACGCAGCGTCTGGCGCTGGTCCTGTCCGGCCGCCTGTTGCGACCGCAAGTTGGCGAGTTCGAAGGCCGAGCCTCCGCCCATTGCGTTCAGCCACACCGTATCGCGATCAGTGAGTCGCAGGTCAGCGCGCCCAAATCCCCGCGCGAAACGTCCGCCGTTATGGAGGTTGTCACGCGACACCTGATCGAGGAAGCGGTCGGTGCGCATCGTGGTCATCGATCCGAAGTAGCCGGCGCGCCCCTGTTCGCCGCCCCATTGCAGCGCGCCCTGCGCCGCGCCAAAGCCGCCGCCGGATGCCGACACGGTGCCTGCCGACCGGCGGCCCGTGCCCAGACCGCTGCGGCTGTTCACGACCGCGACGCCAGACACTTTGCTGCCGAACTCCGAAGGGACGTTGCCGGTGATCACCTCGGCGGTCTGCACCACCGCCACGTCGAGCGAGTTCGCGAAGGCGCCCGTCAACTGGTCGCTAATCGGCAGTCCGTCGACCACAAACGTCATCTGATTGTGCGCGCCGCGCGGATGGATCGCGCCGTTGGCGTTTTGCGAGAACCCGGGAAATGTCACCAGCACGGACTCGAGACCGCGGCTCGAAACCGCCACGGGCATGCGTTCGATGCGCGTGATGCTCACGGCGTGCCGAGTTCCAGCCGACGTCGCATCCACATCGGGCGCGGGTGGGCGCACCGTGACCGCGTCGGTGACGGGGGCGACCGACAACGACACGGCCACCTCCGCGGCCACGCTCGTGGCCACGACGACGCGCCGGTGCTGCGGCGTGAAGCCAGCCAGTTCGAAGGTGAGGTCGTGGCTGCCCCAGGGCAGGTTGTCGAATGTGAACCGGCCGCCGCCATCGGTGGTGGTCGAGCGCTCCAGACCACTGGAGCCCTGCCGCAGGAACACCGCCACACCTGGCACGGTCGCCCCCTGCGAGTCGTGCACGACGCCCCGAACACCCGTTGTCACCTGCGCCGTCGCCGAGGAGGCGGCCAGCAGGAACACCGCAGCCGCGAGGCCCGGCCAAAGGAACATGACGCTTCGACGCACGATGTTGTTTGTTATTTCAAAATAATTATTTTGATTAATCAAAAACATGAACGAATGCTATCGTTCTCGCCGCTTCGTTGTCAAGGGCGACATCGCGCGGGTGCGCGCCTCGCCAGAGTGCCCTCCACGGGAACTCAGCCACCTAAACGCGCGTGCAGGCGCTGACTTACGACGCGTTCGCCGGGCGGTGCGAACCGTACCCGAGTCGCCACTTGTCCCGTCCGGCGCAACTCCGGACGCCTCCCGGCGCTGGTGCCGCCGCCGGGCGGGTCGCGGCACCGGATCGCTGCTATAGAATCCCAAGTTCCATGTGGCGGCCGCGCGTGCAGCGCAGTCCGGTCGGACGAGACGGGGAGCACTCGATGGCGTTTGGACGCAGCTGGTTGAAGGAATGGACGCTCGATCCGGCAGCCACCTACTTGAACCACGGCACGGTGGGCGTCACCCCGCGCCGCATCATGGACGTGCAGCGCGCGCTCATCGACGAAACCGAACGCCATCCCAGCCGGTTCGTGCTGCGCGAACAGACCTTCCATGCTCCTGGGACCTGGCGCCCGAAGACGCCGCGCCTGCGCGAAGCCGCCGCGGTCGTGGCGGACTTCGTGGGTGTCGATCACGACGACCTCGTGTTCGTGGACAACGCGACCACGGGCGCCAACGCCGTGCTGCGGTCGTTCCGGTTCGAGCCGGGTGACGAAGTGCTCGTGACCGACCTCGGCTACGGAGGGGTCACACGGGCCGCGCAGTTTGCCGCGCGCGAGCACGGCGCCACCGTACGGACCATCACGATGCCGTATCCCTTCACGGCGCTGGGGCTGGCGGAGGCCTGCGTCAACGCGGTGGGGCCGCGCACGCGCCTGGCGGTTCTCGACCACATTGCCGCCGACAGCGCGGTGGTGCTGCCGCTGACGCAGATCGCCTCGGCCCTGCGCGCCCGCGGCGTGGCGGTGCTGGCCGACGGCGCGCATGCGCCCGCGGCTATTCCTCTCGACATCCCGGCGCTCGGCGTGGACTGGTACGTCGCCAACCTGCACAAGTGGGCATGGACGCCGCGCAGCAGCGGCTTCCTTTGGGCGCCCAAGGAACGCCAGGCCGGTCTGCACCCCGCCGTGGTCTCGTGGGGGCTCGACGAGGGCTTCACCCAGGAATTCGATCTTCCGGGCACACGCGATGCATCGACGCACTTGTCAGCGCCTGCGGCCCTTGCGCTCTTTGCCGAATGGGGCCTCGACGACATCCGGCACCACAACCACACGCTCGCCTGGACGGGGGCCCATCGTCTGGCGGAGCGCTGGGGCACGACGTTCGACACGCCGGAGGCGCTCGTGGGCCCGATGGCCACGGTGATGTTGCCCGAGCGGGCCGGCACGACGCGCGCGGCGGCGATGGCGATGCGCGATGCGCTGCTGTTTGACGACGGCATCGAGGTGCACGTGCAGGCGTACCGCGAGCGGGTGCAGGTGCGGATCTCGGCTCAGATTTACAACGACATGACCGATGTCGACCGGCTGGCCGAGGCCGTGCTGCGGCACCTCGCGTAGCGTCACGCGGCGGTGCTGGTGTCGCGCACGGGGAGGCGTCGTCCCGCTATTCCGACACCACGACGTATACGCCCGCGAGGCTGATCGCGGCTGCGAGCAACGTGGTGACGGCCACGGCCTCGCCGC
>JANNEJ010000857.1:0-5192 GCA_031378585.1 Acidobacteriota bacterium
CCACGTCGGCCAGTTCGAGGTCCCACGAGAAGCGCACGCGCAGCGCCGGCATGCGCGCGTCGGTGGCGTCCGCGAAGTGCCCCGTGCCGTCGTTGAGCCACACCCGCGTACGGCCACCGTCGTTGGTCATGTTGTGGCCCGGTCCCCAGTCCGCCAGCACCACGTCCAGGTCGCCATCCACGTCCACGTCGCCAAATTCCAGATCGCCGATGCTGAGCGGCATCTGCGGCAGATGGGTAGCGGTCACTTCGCGGAAGGCGCCCTTCCCCGTGCCGAGAAACAGCCGGCTCTGAGTCTGATAGGTCGTGCCCACGAGCACGTCCACGAGGCCGTCGCCGTTCACGTCGCGCGCCTTGATGACGCGCGCCAGGTCAGGGGTGGCGCCAAACACCTGCGCGGTGGCTTCGATGTACTTGAATCCCGGACCCGTGTGCATGAACACCTGATTCGGCTCTGGCGTGCCAGGTGCGGAGTAGTCGCCGCCGTTGGCAAAGAGCAGGTCGGGCCGGCCGTCGCCGTTCAGATCCGCGATCTCCACCTTGTTGGTCCAATACTTCGTGACGGGTATGGCTTCGGGTGTGACGTCGAACCAGAGCGGGCCGACCGTCTGCGCCGACAAAGCGATGGCCGCCACGAGCATCGACGCCAAGAGAGACAGCAGACCGCCGCGAATCACCGAAGGCATGCCGCATCTTACCTGCACCGACATCGCATCTGGCTGGCATCGCGCTTTACATCTGCGGCCGTTGCTGATGTGATCGCGCCGTCCGCAGCGGCGCCGTACAGGCGCCCGAAACGCCAGGAGCATCACATGCCACGAGTCAGCCGGCGCGCGTTTCTTGGCACCACCGGTGCCTCGCTCGCGTCGCTCATCGCAGCGCGCGAGGCGGCCGCGCAGCTGCGGCGCTACCGCGTCCTGCTCAACTCGAATTTCTCGGGACCACAGGCGTTCTTCTTCCTGGCGCAGGACCGCGGCTATCTGAGAGCGGCCGGCCTCGACGCTGAGTTCGTGGGCGGTGACGGCGCCGCCGCCATCGTGCCGAGAATTGGCGGGGAGGGGTTCGACTTCGGCTACGGCGACCTCAACGCGCTCGTGCCGCTCGTGGCCAGGGGCATGTCGGATGCGCCGATTGCGGTGTACGTGGCGTTCAACACGACGCCGCTCACAATCGCGGTGGACGCCGCGGGTCCCGTGAAGACCCCGAAGGATCTAGAGGGGCGCGTCGTCGCCGGCCATCCCATCGACGCCGCCCTGGAGGTGTTTCCCGAGTTTGCCACCGCTACCGGCATCGACCGACAGAGAGTCACGATTCAACGCTCGTCCGCCAGCATGCGTTCGCTCGTGGAAGACATGCTCGCGGGCAAGAGCGCGGGCGTCTTCGGGTTCGTCAACACGATCATCGCCGCGGTGGCACCGGCCGGCATCGACGGGCGCACGCGCCTGCGGTTCTTGGAATACCGCCATCACACGCCCGACCTCTACGGCAACGCGCTCATGGTCTCGCGGAAGCTCCTCGCCGAGCGGCGCGACGACGTGACGGCGTTCGTGCGCGCGGTGAATCATGGACTGGCCGACACGGTGGCCGACCTCGACGCGGCCATCGAGAGCGTGGCCGCGCGCGACCGCGCCGTGCGCAAGGACGTCGACAGGCCGCGCCTGGCCGGCACGCTCGCCATGGAGATGGCGCATCCCGAAGGCAGGCGCCTCGGCATCGGCGACGTCGACGACGCCAGGCTCGCCCGCGCCGTCGCGCTCATCGCGAAGAGCCGCGGCCTGGCGCGCGTGCCCAGGGCCGACGAGATCTTCAC
The DNA here is from genome assembly GCA_031378585.1 of Acidobacteriota bacterium. Taxonomy (GTDB): domain Bacteria; phylum Acidobacteriota; class Vicinamibacteria; order Vicinamibacterales; family UBA2999; genus CADEFD01. The sequence continues at coordinate 1,810 of JANNEJ010000857.1, forward strand.
GCGCGCGTGTCTGCCGCCGAAGGCCGAGCGCATCACCACGCTGGCCCGCTAAACGGACCGGGAGCCCAGAGCCATGTCAATCCTGACCAGACGACACTTCCTGCGCGCCGTGGCCACCGCGCCGGCGCTTTCGCTCGTGACGACGGGTCGAGCCGGCGCGCAGACGCGTCTGCGGATGCTGCTCAACTCGGGCTATTCCAGCGTGAACGCCTGGTTCTGTCTGGCCGAGGACCGCGGCTACCTGCGCGAGGCCGGGCTGCAGCTCGCATTCACCGACGGCCGCGGCGCCTACACGGCCGCGGGCCGCACCGCCGACGAGGGTTTCGACATCGGCTACGGCGACGTGAACGCGCTCGTGGAACAGGCGGCGGCGTCCAACCCGAAGGCGCCCGTGGCGGTCTACATGATGTTCAACCGCTCGCCGTCGGTCGTGGCGGTGCCGGCCGGGTCGACGATTCGCACGCCTGCCGACTTTGCCGGCAAGCACTTCCGCGGGCACGCCACCGACGTGGCGCTGCAGACCTTTCCCGCATTGGCCGCCAAGACCGGCATCGACGCCACGCGGGTGCGGATCAGCAGAAACGAAGACGGCATGGGCGCGGTCGTCGACAGCATGCTGCGCGGCGACACAGACGGCACCTTCGGCTACGAGTCCACGATCACGGCCGCGCTCATCACGGGGAAGATTCCGGCCGACCGTGTGCGGTTCTTCTTCTACCGCGACCTCGTGCCCGAACTGTATGGCAGCGCGCTCATGGTGTCGAAGCGCATGCTCAACGAACAGCCCGCGCTCGTCGAGGGCCTGGTACACGCCGTCAACCGCGGTGTCCGTGACACGATTGCCGATCCGGCGGCCGCCCTGGCGGCGCTGAAGAAGCGTGTTCCCACTGCGGTCGAGCCGGCCGAGCGCGCGCGGCTCGAGCTGACGCTCAAGGGCGAGATGGCGCACCCTGAAGGCGCCACGCTCGGCATCGGCGCCATCAACCCGCAGCGGTTCGCCGCAGGCATGCACCTGCTGTGCGAGACGAAGGGACTTGCGCGGGTGCCGGCCGTGAAGGACGTGTTCAACGACGCGTTCCCGGTGCCGATGGCCGATCGCATCACCCGGCTCGGAGCGGCGCCCAAGTAAGATTGCGCCATGCGTCAGACGCGCGTCGCGGCCGCTCTCGTCCTGCTCATCCTGCTCCATTCGGGCGAGTCGGCGGCGCAGCGTCCGCTGCCACAGGCCCTGGCCGACCCGCAGGTTGCCAGAGCGCTCGCCGCCGTCGACGCGCGGCGCGACCAGACGGCGCGGTGGCTGGCCACGATTGGCGCCGTCGTGTCGCCCTCCGGCCAGGAACGCGAGCGGGCCGAGGCTGTGGCCGCCGAGATGCGCCGCATCGGGCTGGCCGACGTCACCCTCGACGCCACGCCCAACGTGGTCGGGCGCATCCGCGGGCGGTCCGGCAAGGCGCTCGTGTTCGTGTCTACGCTCGACGATCTCGCCACCGTGGCCGCTCATCAACGCGCCACCACTGCGAAACCGCGTATCGAAGGCGACCGGGTCATCGGCCCTGGCACCAATACGTCGACCACCACGGCGGCGCTCGTGGCCGCGGCCGACGCACTGATTACGTCGGGCGTTCAGCCTGAGCACGACCTCGTGTTTGTCGCCGTGGCGCAGGAAGAGACCGGAATGGTCGGGATGAAGGCGCTCTACGCGCAATGGAAGGATCGCGCGCTGGCGTTTGTGGACGTGCTCGGCGACGGCCACAGCGTGACCTACGGCGCCATCACGATCCACTGGTGGAAGGTGGTCGCAAGCGGACCGGGTGGGCACTCGCTGAACGGCGGCGTGCCGAACGTGAATCAGGGCATCAGCCGCGCCGTGGACCGCATCCTTCAGCTGCCGCAGCCTGATCAGTACAAGGCCGACCGGGTCGTCGTGAACGTGGCCATGCTGCAAAGCGGCGCCGTCTACAACCACAAGCCCGACACCGGCTGGTTCTCGCTCGACGTGCGGTCGCTCGACGGCGCGCGCGTGGAGGAGGTGGAGGCCGCCGTGAAGAAGGTCCTGGCGGGCGTCACCGCCGAGACCACCATCCGGTTCGACATGCAGCCGTTTCAGATCACACCGGGCGGCCAGATTCCTGGCCTGCGCGAGTCGGCGCTCGTAACCACGGCCGAAGCCATCTCGGCACACCTCGGCTACGCGGCCCAACTGGGTAACGCGGGCTCCGCGAATCTGAACGTGCCGCTCGGCCAGGGCTCGGTGGCCATCGGCATTGGCGGCAACCGGGGCGGCCAGCGCGGTTTCCCCGACGAGTGGGGCGACATCCCGCAGATGATGCGCACGGCGAAGTATCTGGTGCTGCTCGCCGCCACGATTGGCAGGTAGGATGGCACCGTCGCCTCTCAGATGAGATCGCCCATGTCCACAAACCGCACTCGGCTGCTCGTCGTGGCCACGCTCGTGGTCGCCCTCACCACGTCGTCTCGCGCTCAGGAACAGACGCCGACCTGGCCGCGTGAACCCGAGGCCCCATCCACGCCCAGGCCGCCCGCGCCGCCCGCGGATGTGCTCGGGCTCGTCGGCGAGTACGAATCCGCGGCGACGCGCGGCAGCACGGCGGTGCACCTCTACGTCATCGAACGGGACGGGACACTCATGACGATTGCCAATCGCGGCGCCGCCGTGTCCGTGGCCACGGCCGTGCCCAAGCCAGTGTTCGTGCGCGGTCCGGGAGTGATCTCCGCTTACTTCGACAACCCCGCTGCTTCGGCGGCTGCCTTCGACAAGGACGGCTGGTTTGGCACCGGCGACGTCGCCAAGGTCACGCCCGACGGCTATCTGACGCTGGTCGACCGCACCAAGGACCTCGTCAAGTCCGGCGGCGAATGGATCAGCTCGATCGACGTCGAGAACGAGGCGATGGCGTGCCCGGGCGTCGGCAACGCCGCCGTCATTGCGATCCCGCACCCGAAATGGTCGGAGCGGCCGCTGCTGGTCGTCGTCAAGGCGGCGGGCACCGATCCGACACGCGAGCAGATTTTGGCGCATCTGTCGTCGCGGCTCGCCAAGTGGCAGGTGCCCGACGACGTCGTGTTTTCCGACAGCCTGCCGCTCACCGCCACGGGCAAGATCTCGAAAAAGGATCTGCGCGCGCGCTATGCCGATTTCAAGCTGGCGGATTGAACGCCCGGCAACGCTTGGCCACTGTTCCTCACGTCTCCACCCCGAGCATCAGGCCGATGTTCTGCACCGCCGCGCCCGATGCACCCTTGCCGAGGTTGTCGAGCCGCGCGATCAGCACGGCCTGCCCATGCTTCTCGTGGCCGAAGACGCGCAACTCCAGCACGTCGCTGTCGTTGAGCGCCAGCGCATCGAGGCGCCCGCCCTTGGC
>JANNEJ010000949.1:0-2076 GCA_031378585.1 Acidobacteriota bacterium
ATGGCGAGACCCCGCTGAAGCGCTTCGCGCGCAGGCGGGGCAGGTTCCAGGGTGTGTCTCAATCTCATCGCGCCGAAGCGCACCCAGGATCGGGCGCGAAGGCGGACGGATACCCCTGACGGTCTTTGGATCTTACTTCACGGGACGGGCGTCAGGTCTCTTGAGCCACAATGTGGTCACCGTGTCCGGCCTCCGCCGCATCGCCACCCTTCTGCTGCTCTCGGTACTTGCCATGACGTCCGATCCCACCGCACAGACCCGCACGATCTACTGGGGCGACGAGGTGCCCGCCGGCTGGACCGGCAAGTGGCCCGCCGACCTGTTCACCGTGCCCGAGCGCTCGCGCTGGACACGCACCATGTCGACGCTGCAGCTCCACGAGTGGATCGCGGCCCTCAGGCTCACGACCGAGTTCCTGCACGTCGAGACGATGTTCCTGAGCCCGCTGCGCAAGGCCGCGCCGGTCATGATCTTCGCCAACCCGCGGGTGACGACACCGGCGCAGGCGAAGGCCTCCGGCAAGCCGGTGGTCTTCCTGCTCGGCAACATTCACCCGCCGGAACCCGAAGCGGCCGAGGCGATGGTGCTGCTGGCGCGCGACCTCGGCGCCGGCTCGCGCCAGGCGCTGCTCGACAAGGTGATCGTGATGATCGCGCCGGTCTACAACGTCGATGGCACCGACACCTTCGTCACCCAGGACGGCGGCTACGGCAGCGTGACGCCGCACATCCAGGGCGTGCGCGAGAACTCGCAGGGCCTCGACCTGAACCGCGAGGGCGCCAAACTCACCTCGGTCGAATCGCAGGGCCTCATTCGCACGCTGAACGCCTGGGATCCACTGCTCTTCCTCGACGGGCACCTGATGAGCCGCGTCAACCACGGCTACGCGAACACCTATGGCACCGCCACCATCCCGGCCGCGGCGCCAGGACCGCGCGCCTACATGACCGACACGCTCTTCCCGGCCGTGCGTGAGGCGGTGCGCACCGGCTTCGGCCTCGAGGTCTTCACGCACGCACTCGCCACGCCCGATACCTGGCCACCGAAGGTGTGGAGCCACGACCGCGCGGCGTGGACGGTGGAGGCCAAGATGCTCGTCAACGCGTACGGGCTCCGCAACCGCTTCGCCATCATCACCGAAACGCCCGGCCAGCCCACGTTCGAGCGGCGCATCTACGCGCAGTACGCCTACCTGGCCGCACTGCTCGACTACGTGAAGGCGCACGGCACTGAGATGCAGGCCGTGGCAAAGAAGGCCGACGACGACACCGTGGCCGCCGTGCTCGCCGGCGCCGAGCAGGGCACGCTCACCAACTTCCTCGACGGCGAGTATCAGTCGGCCGGCACGATCGACCTGCTGGCTTACCGCACCAACGAGCCGATGTACCAGCCCGGCACGAGCATGCTCGGCACGAAACCGGGCACCGCGTCCGGCCCGCCGGAACTGGTGCGCGGCGTCGACGATCTGACGAAGCCGGTGGGCACGCGCACCGCCACTGTGCCCCGGGCCTACGTGCTGCCGCCGATGTTGAGCGCGGTGGCGGCGAAGCTGCGCCTGCAGAACATCCAGGTCACGACCCTCACTTCGCCGACAAGGGTGCTGGGCGAACAATTCACGATCGACCGGATCTACCCAGTGCGCCGCGCCGGCTACGACATGACGACACTCGACGGATCGTTCTCACCGGTGCTGACGAAGGAGTTCCCGGCTGGGTCGTTCGTGGTGGACATGGCGCAGCCGATGGCCAACGCCGCGTTCTACTTCCTCGAGCCGCAGGCGCGCGACGGCTTCGTCGGCTGGGGCCTGCTGGACGAAGCGCTGAGAACGCTGGGCGCCGCCGAACGGTCGGTGGTCTATCCGGTGTTCAAGGCGCGACGGTTGCCCGGCTCGTAGCCCTTCTGGCACTACTTGACGGGCCTTCCGTCGGCGTCGAGGATCGCGACGTTCACGTAGAAGAGCTCGGTGGCCACCTCCAGCGCCTTGCCGAGCTGGTTCGGCATCGTCTGCCACGCCGACGTCGGCGTGATCACCTGCCACGCGCCCTTGGTGCCCACCTTGATCGGCATCGCGAAGCG
>JANNEJ010000974.1:0-5769 GCA_031378585.1 Acidobacteriota bacterium
GTCGCATCGCGGTGGATCTGCATGAAGCGCTGATCGCGCTGCGACCTGACTGGGCAGGCGTTTTTGGTGACGATGCTGACGCGGAGCAGGCGAAATCGTGTGTGGTCAAAGTCGTGATGACGGGCAGCGCTGAGGACGGCCCGGCGTGGCAGAAGCACATCCGGAGCAAGGCGCAGCGGCGTGAAATGGCAACTCGCTTTAAGAACCCGAACGATCCGTTCCGAATCGTGATCGTGCGCGACATGTGGCTGACGGGTTTCGACGCGCCGTGCCTGCACACGATGTACGCCGACAAGCCCATGCATGGGCACGGCCTGATGCAGGCCATCGCGCGCGTCAACCGCGTGTTCCGCGACAAGCCCGGCGGCCTCGTGGTGGACTACCTGGGCCTGGCCGATCAGCTCAAGCATGCCCTGGCCACCTACACCCAGGGCGGCGGCACCGGTGCGCCCACCTACGACGTGGCGCAGGCCATCGCCGTGATGCTGGAGAAGCACGAGGTGGCGTGCGCGATGCTCCACGGTTTCGACTGGAGCGCCTGGACGGGGACATCTGGTGTGGCGCGCCTTGCGCTCATTCCGGCCGGGCAGCAGCACATCCTCGAGCAAGAGGACGGCAAGGCGCGCTTCGTTCGTGTCGTGACGGAGCTTTCGCAGGCGTTCGCCCTATGTGCCGCCAGCGACGAAGCAACGGCTATCCGCGACGATGTCTCGTTCTTCCAAGCCATTCAGGCGGCGCTCAACAGTGATCGAGGAGCTGATCAAGCTTGCCAGGGAACTGGACGCCGCCACGAAGCGCGGCGCCGACCTTGGTCTCACCGACGACGAGGTCGCTTTCTACGATGCCCTCGCGGCGAACCAGTCCGCCGTGCAGGCCATGGGCGATCAAAAGCTGCGGGTAATCGCCACAGAGCTGATCACACAGGTGCGGTCAAACGTGACCATCGATTGGAACCTGCGCGAGAGCGCGCGGGCGAGGATTCGCGTGCTCGTGAAGCGTATTCTGAACCGCTACGGCTACCCTCCGGACCTTCAGGACGAGGCAGTGAAGACCGTGCTCATGCAGGCGGAGCTGCTGTGCGGCGAGTGGATGGCGAGCTAATGCGCGTCACTCATCTCACTTTGAACCTCGCCGTGAGCGCCAACCCGTCCTGCGCGGTAGTCATGCGCACCATGTAGCAGGCGCCCGGCGTCTGGGGCACCTTCCAGTTCTGGATGAAATGACCGGCCGTGGCGTCGTATCGCAAGATGGCGCCGCCGGTCGTGGGCGCCGGCTCGACCGCGTCTCAGGCGCATTCGAGTCGCAGGACGCCAACAAGGTTTGGGTCATGGCCAGGCCGAGCGTCGACGTCTGCTCGACGCCGTTCACGAACACCTCGAACTTCAGCGGCACCGTCGCACCGCCCTTGACCGTGTTGAGGAACCCGGCAAGCGGATTCACGGGCGCGTAGAACCCGGTGCGGACGACGTTCGAGACCAGAACTGCAAAGGGCGACAGCGTGGTGGTAGCGCCACAGATCGTCTGCGTGCCCGGATCGACGCTCGTCGTGATGTCGACCCACACGTTGTTCTCATAGTGTGGAACAGGCGCGGCGTAGTGGCGCCGAAGTCGATACCCGCGTAGCTGAAGCAGAGCTGGATCATCCCCGTGTAACTGGCGGTGGTGGTCACCTCGTAGACCACCCCGCCGATGGCGACGTTGCCGGGGGCCGGCACCGCGCTCTGTTCGACGACGCTGACGGTCGTCGTGCCCGCGGTGGTGATTTCGCCAAACGTCATGGTCCCGGGACCCTGACCTTCCGGCACCACTGGTGCGACGACCGCGTTCGTGCCGGTCGGCGTCGGGATCGCAATTGTCAGCGTCAGCGTTTCGATGTCCGACACGCCAACTGTTGCGTCGGTGGCCGTGATGACAACGGCGAACTGACCGCCGACTGTCGGCGTGCCGGTGATCGCGCCCGTGCCCGAGTTGATCGCCAGCCCACCGGGCAGGCCCGTCGCCCCGAAGGTCGCCGCATTGGTGGCGACGACCCGTCGCTTGGGCTGCAAACTGGTCTATTCGGGCTTCTTCGTCATGCCCGCGACGCAGCATTTGTCTGCGACGGGGATTCGTAAGAAGCGTTGCCACCCGGCCGAGCCGTCGAGGCGCCCAAGGGCGCGGTCGGCCTCCAAGAGCAGGCGCTGAACTTGCCCTCCACCCTGACGGGCGGAACCGGGGGCAGGGAGGCGGGGATGAAGGCTCGGTAATACGGCTCCACGTTATACCCTGCGCGATAGATGGAACAGCCTCTCGGCCCTTACTGAACGAACCTGACAACACAGCCAGGCACGTGGACTGGCAGCGTTCGCACGGTGTCCGCCGTTGCCAGTTCCTGGAGCCGTGACGAAGCGGACCACTGCGGCGGCTACTTCCGAGTGGCGCGTTGCAGGATCGCCTTCTCCCGCGGGTCGGTCACCATGGCCGTGACCATCTGCGCCTGCGTGGCGTTCAGGCGGGCGCCACCGGTGACCAGGGCCTCAGCGGCATCGGCCTTGTGCATGATGAACGCCATTCCCAAGGGCGTGATCCCGGTGCCATTGGCCACGTTCACGTCGGCGCCGGCGGCGATCAGGTGGCTCACGATCTTTCCGCCGCACATCTGCGCCGCGCTCATCAGGATGGTGTTGCCGTTGTCGTCCTTGCGCTTGACATCGGCGCCACCCTTCAGCAGGATGCCGACCGTGCTGACGAGGCCCTCGGTCTCGCCGCTCTTGGCGCCGCAGCCCGAGAACACCGCGAAGTAGATCGGGCTGTCGTTCAGGCTGGCGCCGCTATTGGCGCTGACGCCGGCGTCGAGCAGCGCCTGCACGTCGTCGGCGTTGCCCTCCATCGACGAGCGGCGCAGCTGGTCGGCCGACACCCCCAGGCCCTTCTTCTTCAGCGCCGCCAGGCCCGTCGCCTCGCGCGCGCCGCCCCCGGCCGCGACTTCGGCCGCAGCGCCGCCGGCCGGCATCGACTTCATGAAGTTGCGGAGAATCTCACCGCGGCTGCGCACGTAGTCGTCGCGATCCTTCTCGGCGATGGCCGCCGCCTGGCCCAGCACGGCACGCGAGGCACCCATGTCGCGCAAGGCCATCAACGCGTCGCCGCGGGCGAACACCGTGGGACCATCGGTGCCGATCTTCAGCAGGAGCGGTGTGGACTGCTCGAGCAAGTACTGCTTCACGGCGGCCGGGCTGCTGCCAGTGGCGCTGCCCAGCGTCTGGATCTTGTCGATGGCGATGCGCAGATCGTCGGGGGATGCCGGCGCGCGCAGAACGCCGACAAGCGGCGCGAGGTCGCGGGCTGGATCGACCTTTCCCGAGGCGATCGCGCGGGCGGCGCGGTCGGCCAGGGTGGACGGATTGCCCTGGGCAAAGAGCGGGCTGGCGCCCACCAGGCTGAGTACGACCGTGAGGACGACATAGGCTATGCGGCTCATGGCCGCGAGTCTACCGCGCCTTGACGGCGGCCAGCACCAGCGCTTCACGCCAGGAATGGCCAGTCCTGCACGCAGCTGCGCCAGGCGTCGGGCGTGAGCGCCCGCGCGGTCCCCAGGGTAGAACCCGCTCTCATCGCGCACCGCGCGTCGCCGTCTACTCGGGGTCCGGCAGCAGCCACGACGCGGCGAACTTCGTGCGCAAGTGATGCGCGGGGTCGCGGGCGCCGCACGTCATCACTCAGCCGCAGCTGGCACGACCTGGTGAGCCCGTGTCGCGCGTGGCACATGACGTCGCACCATCGCCAGCGCCACGAATGTGGCGCCCATGGCGGCGGCGATCACCCAGAAGTACGACGCACTGCCGCCGTAGTCGATGGCCACGGCTCCCGCATAGCCGCTGAGGATGGCGCCGACGCGTCCGACCGATGCCGCGGCACCCACGCCGGTGGCGCGCACGATGCTGGGGTACACGTGCGCGGCCAGCGCATACATCGTGGTCTGTACGGCGTTGATGAGACCACCCGTGATGGTCAGCATCACCAGGATCGGCAGCACCGGGCGTGACGCGTCGATCGGCATCGTGCCGAGCGTGACGGCGCCGGCCACCGCGCCCACCGCCATGGCAAGCATCGGCACGCGCGAACCCATGCCGCCGATGGCGACGCTGCCAACCAGCGCTCCCACCACGCCGCCAAGATTGAACGCCGTGATGCCGAGGCTGGCGGTGGCGGCGGGGAAGCCGGCGCTGGTCAGCAGGGCCGGCAGCCACGAGAAGCCCATGTAGACGGCCAGCAGACACGAGGTGAAGGCGGCGAACAAGGCGAGCGTGTCGAGGCGCAGGCCCGGGCTGAAGAGCGTGCCCACCGACGCCTGCTGCACGGTCGGCTCGGCCCCGTCGCTGAACCGCGCGCCCTCGGGCGTCGGGTGTCCCATGCGCGCCAGCGTGCGGGCCAGTTCGGGCCACCGGGCAGGATGCCGCGCCAGATACCGCGGTGATTCCGGCAGCACGCGCAGCAGCGCCAGCGCGCACACCACTGGAATCACGCCGCCGATCGCGAAGAGCGCGCGCCAGCCAATGAGGGGTAGCACGCGGATGCCGAGCAGGCCGGCGATGGTGGCCCCCAGTGGCACACACACGACCGTGAGCGTGACGGCCATGGGACGATGCCGCCGCGGCACGTACTCGGCCGCGAGCGTCGCGGCATTGGGAACCGCGCCGCCGAGCCCTGCCCCTGCGAGAAACCTCACGACGGTCAAGTGCCACGGGTTGCCAGCGAAGGCCGCAGCGGCCGTCATGGCGCCAAACAGCAGCATGCTGGCGAGCAGCGCCGTGCGCCGTCCTACGCGGTCGCCGGCCACGCCCGCCAGTGCGCCTCCGACCATCAGGCCGGCGTAACCGATCGAGACAATGGGCGCGAAGGCCGCGCGCGGCGCGCCCCATTCCTGCATGATGGTCGGAATGGCTACCCCCAGCAGCTGGTTGTCGATGCCGTCGAACACGATTGTGAGGGCGGTGAGCACGATCAGCCAGCGCTGATACCGTCCCCAATCGCTCTCGTCGATTTGTCTGCCGACGTCGACGGTAGGCGAGTTCGGCTGAGTGTGCATAGGTGGCGGTGACATCCGGCGCGGTGCGTGGGACACTCTGGCACATCCGGCGGACCGGGTCGAGAGATCATGGAGCAGGGCTCTTCGTGACGGTCATCATCGCGGGCGCGGGCATCGGCGGTCTGGCCACCGCCCTCAGCCTGCATCACGCCGGCATCGACTGCGATGTCTTGGAGTCGGTCGATCGCATCGACGCGCTCGGGGTCGGGATCAATCTGCTGCCCCATGCCGTCAAGGAGCTGGACGCGCTCGGCCTGCTCGACCGTCTGCTGGCGGTGGGGCTGGCGCCCCGGACGCTGGCCTATTTCACCAAGCGCGGCGAGGAGATCTGGCGCGAGTCCCGTGGGCTCGACGCCGGCTACCGGTGGCCTCAGGTCTCCATCCATCGCGGGCACCTGCAACGAGTGCTGCACGACGCCGTCGTGGAGCGGATCGGGACATCCCGCGTGCACACTGGCCATCACCTCAGCCGGTTCGACCTCACCGCAGACCACGCCGAAGTCGTGGGTGTGGCCGTGGCTCGACGTGCCAGACCTCATCCGCAGGGCTGGTGGCACGTTCCTGTTTCCCATGGTCGACCGCGATCCGATTGCGCGCTGGTCGCACGGCCGCATGACCTTGCTCGGTGACGCGGCGTTCGGGCCGATCTCGACTACTGCGTCGCGGAGTAGCCGGCGCGGACGTGCAGCGGGTCAACTTGA
>JANNEJ010000986.1:0-4744 GCA_031378585.1 Acidobacteriota bacterium
CCGCTGCCCCTCCATGCCGACTTCCGACAGGATCAGGTGGCGGCTGTAGCGCTGAATCTCGTCGGGGCTGAGTGCCGGCAGGGTCTCGACCGCCGCCCCTGCACCACCCGCCACTGACGGGATGATGCTGAGCGTCTGGCCGTCGACTACTGGCGTCTGTTCCTTCTGCAGGTAGCGGATGTCTTCGTCGCCCACGTAGATGTTGACGAAGCTGCGCAGACGTCCATCCGGCGCATAAAGATGCTGTTTCAGACCGGCATAGCGCGTGGTCAGGTCCTGCAGCACTTCGCCGACGGTGGCGCCGCTGGCCTGCACGACGTCGAGCTTCTCGGTGAACGGACGCAGGGGCGTCGGGATGTGGATGGAGACAGGCATGACAAAAGTCCTCGTTCTGGAAACCCTGATTATGACGCCGGATCGGTCGCGGCGCTGTCGTCGACGTCTGCAATCGGCCGTTCGTCGAAGGCCGACCTGTCGGCGCGAAGAATCCACGCGCGCAGCGCCTCAGGACGGCCGTTCCGCACTGACACGATCGGATAGACGAAGGTGGGCCAGGCGTGGTCCAGGTCGTACTGCGACGGCTCGGCCGGGTGGTCGGGATGCGAGTGATAGAAGCCAAGCAGCGTGAGGCCCGCCGCGGTCGCCTGCCGTTCCGACGCCAGGTAGTCGTGGTCGTCGATGCGGAAGCGGCGGCGTGGGCCCTCCGTGGTCACGTTGGGCAGCGGATGCGTCCCGACGATCAGGTCCTGGTCGCCAAGCAGCGCGCCGCAGCATTCGTGGGGATACGTCTCGCGGCCGTGCTGCTCGATGGCCGCGCGCACTCCACGTCCCAGCGTGAGCGGCGTCATGGCGCGGAGTCTGCGCGCACAGCGGCCAGCGCGGCCGTCGGCTCCACGCGCCGCTCGTCCCAGAAGTGCTCGGACAGATAGCGATCGCCGGCGTCGCACAGGATGCAGACCATCACGAGGGAATCGCGTGTCGTGAGGGCCTCGGCCGCATGCGCCAGCCCGGCGGCCAGGTTGGCACCGCTCGACACGCCCACAAGCAGGCCCTCTTCGCGCGCCAGGCGCCGCGTCAGCTCGTGGGCATCCTCGGTCGATACCTCGGCCGCATGGTCGGCCAATGTGGCGTCGTAGATCCCCGGCACGATGGCCGAGGCCATGTGCTTCAGGCCTTCGAGTCCATGCAGCGGCGACTCGGGCTGTACTGAAATGAGCACCACGTTCGGGATGTTGGCGCGCAGGAACCGGCCGGTGCCCATAAAAGTGCCGCTCGTACCGAGCGCAGCCACGAAGTGCGTGACGCGACCGGCGGTGGCGGCGAGGATCTCGGGCCCGGTGGTCTCGAAGTGGGCGCGCCAGTTGAACGGGTTGTTGTACTGGTCCGGGTAGAAATAGACGTCCGGGCTCGCCGCGTACCGGAGCCTGGCCTCGATGATCGCCCCGTCCGATCCGTCCATGGGATCTGTGAACACCAACTCGGCCCCGTAGGCCGTGAGAATCCGTTTGCGCTCCGGGCTTGCGCTCGACGGCAGGCAGAGCGTCACCGGGAAGCCGAGGGCGGCGCCGAGCATCGCGTAGGCAATGCCGGTGTTGCCCGACGTGGCATCGAGCAGCCGCTTGCCGGGGCCGAGGGCACCAGAGCGCATGCCCTCGAGCACCATGTGGCGGGCCGCGCGGTCTTTCACCGAACCGCCGGGATTGCTGGCCTCGAGCTTGCCGTACAGCTCCAGTCCAGGCACGTCACGCTCGAGGCGCGCGAGGCGCACGAGCGGCGTGTGGCCGATGGCGACTATCAGAGAATGGTCCATGACGGATGCCCTCAGCTTAGGCCACGCCGGTGACGGGCCAGCAAGCGAAAGTTTCGCTGGGTCGAATGCGTGACGGTCATCGTGGCAGAATCTCTGCGCATGGCTCTCGACATCCGGCGCGCGCGGCAACACTTCGCCCGGATCGATCCTGTGATGCTCGACCTGGTGAAACGTGTCGGCCCGTGCCGGCTCGATACCCGCGTCGCCCCCGACGGCTTCCAGGCGCTGCTGCGCGCCATCGTCGCCCAACAGGTATCGGCCAAGGCCGCCGCCACGGTCCACGCCCGTATCTCGGCCCTGGTGCCCGGGAGCGAACCGCGGGCCGAGGCGCTCGCCGCCCTCGACGACGACGCCCTGCGCGGCACGGGACTTGGCCCCACCAAGACGCGCTACGTGCGCGACCTGGCCGCCCATGTCGGCGACGGGCGGCTGGACCTGGCGGCGCTTGGCGGCCTGGGCGATGCCGCCGTGATCCGCGCGCTCACTGCGGTGCGGGGCATCGGCGCATGGACGGCCGAGGTGTTTCTGATTTTCCAGTTGCAGCGACTCGACGTCTTCCCCGCCGCGGATCTGGCGCTGCTCACCTCGATGCAGCGGCACTACCGGCTGCGCGCGCGGCCGACACCGGCCGAGGGCCGGCGGCGCGCGGAGCGCTGGCGGCCGTACCGATCGATTGCGAGCTGGTATCTGTGGCGGGCGCTCGACCTGCCCGTCGTGCGGCCGGCGGCGGCTACTTCAGCCGCGCGGTCAAAGTCACGGTGGCGCGAATGATGGTTTCGCCCGGCGCGACCGGCGGCGCGGCATCACCGGCCATCGGCGCGGCGGCCATGCGCATCATCACCGGTTCGGGCCCGCCGCCATGACCGGCTTCCTCGATGCGCAGCACGGCGTCCACAGTGGCGCCAGCCCCCTTCGCGGCCGCCTCGGCCCGAGCCCGCGCATCAGCCACGGCGCGCGTGAGCGCCTCGCGCTCGAGCGCGGCGCGCGCCTTCACGTCGAACCGCACGCCCTGCACGGCTGTGCCGCCGGCGGCCACGGCCAGTTCCAGCACTTCGCCCACTACGGCAAGCTCGTCGAGCCGGACCTCGATGACGTTTCGCGCCAGGTAGCCGCGGGGCACCTGTTTGCCGTTCGTGTAGTCGAACTGCGGCTGCAGATCGTAAGACAGCGTGCGGATGGCGGCCTTGGGCACCCCGGCGGCCACGATGCGATCCTGCACGGCGGTCATGGCCTTGGCCGAGGCCGCCTGCGCGTCTTTGGGCGTCTGCGCGCGGGACTCGGCCCCAATCGTCACAAACGCCACATCGGGCACGGCACGCACTTCCCCTTCGCCGTGCACGACCACCATCGGCACCGGGGGTGCAACCGGCTGCGCACCAACCGCACCGGCCAGGACCGCGCACAGGCCAAGCACCAGCGCGGTCATGCGCATCATGCGCGTGCCTCGTCCACGGTCAGACCGTCACCCATGTCCGGCGACACGGTGTAGGCCACACGAAAGCCGATGCTGTAGGCATAGCTGTCGGGCGGTACCTTGTGGCGATAGGCGCACCGCAACTGGACCGGGTCGTGGGTGACCCACGACCCTCCGCGCAGCAGCCGCAGGGTGCCCGACACCGGGCCCGAGGGGTTCACCGTGTCGGGATCGGCATACGCGTCGGTCGCGTACCAATCGGCCACCCATTCCCAGACGTTGCCGCTCACATCGTGCAGACCAAACGGGTTGGCCGGGAAGGTGCCCACGGGTCGAGTGCCGCGCATGCGCTTCAATCCGGGATCGGGCAGGAAGTTCGAGCGGGAGGGATCCAGCTCGTCGCCCCAGGGATAGCGGCGACCTTCGACGCCGCCGCGCGCGGCGCGCTCCCACTCGGCCTCGGTCGGCAGTCGTACGGCGCGGCCCAGGCGCGTGCCCGCCCACACGCAATACGCCACGGCATCCGCGTAGGTCACGAGCGTGACCGGGTGCAACCCGCGATCCTTCGGCAGGTCGCCGCCCCGCCAGATATAGGGGGAGGCCAGTTCGCGGAAGGTGGCTTCGGCCGCCTGGGCCACAAACGACGGCAGATCGCGCACGTCGGGCGCTTGGTGGCCCGTGTTGCGTACGAACTCGGCGTATTGGGCGTTAGTGACGGGGTGTGCCGACAGGTGGAATCTGTCGAGTCTGACAGTCCGCACCGGACGCTCGTCGTCGTCCCCGTCGGTTGACCCCATGACGAACTCGCCGGCGGGAATCTCGACGAACCTGGGGAGCAGCTCTTCACGCATGGCCGATATGGCGATCAGTATACTCGGCGCCGCGCGAGCGGATACGATACCGTCCGACGATATGGGACCTCTTCACGGCATCACCATTCTGGATTTCACGCGCGTGCTCTCGGGACCGTACTGCACGATGGCGCTGGCCGATCTGGGCGCGCGCGTCATCAAGCTCGAACACCCCGGCCGCGGCGACGACACGCGCCGCTGGGGTCCGCCCTTTCTCGGCGACGAGAGCGCGTACTTCCTCAGCGTGAACCGCAACAAAGAGAGCATCGCGATTGACTTCAAGACCCCCGGCGGACGCGAGGTCGTCGGGCGGCTGCTGGCCAAGGCAGATGTCGTCGTCGAGAACTTCCGTCCCGGCACGCTCGACGGCGTCGGCCTCGACGCCGCCACGGTGCGAGCAGCCAGGCCCGAGCTTATCTACTGTTCGATTTCCGGCTACGGACACACCGGTCCGCGCCGGGACGAACCCGGGTACGACGCCGTGATTCAGGCCGAAGGCGGCCTCATGAGCATCACCGGCGCCGCCGACGGTCCGCCCTACCGCCTGGGCGTGGCCATCGTAGACATCGTCTCGGGCCTGATTGCGGCGCAAGGCGTGCTGGCGGCGCTCGTGGCCCGCAGCAATACCGGACAGGGCCAGGTCGTCGACCTCGGCATGCTCGATGCGAC
>JANNEJ010001060.1:0-1933 GCA_031378585.1 Acidobacteriota bacterium
CCAGCATCTTGTGCACGAGGGTCTTGGTCTTGGTCAGCGCACGGGAATGGTCGATGAGAATCAGGTTCCACTCGGGATCGACGAGCCAGTTCCCGAGGTTCGGGTCGATGTCGCCGATGAGGTTGTGGAACATCTTGGCCCTGGTCAGCTGTGCATTCCACCTTGCCTGGTGGAGGGTTGGGACCTTGGGCACGCCGCCCGACTCCTTGAAGCTCGTTGCCGGCGCGACCCACATGATGGCGACGCCCACGTCGCCGTCGACCGTCCGTTCCACCTTGGGCGGAACCATGCCCAGTTCGAGGATCTTGTCGAGCTCGTAGGCGGCAATCTCGGACTTGTAGCTCTCCATGAAGCCGCCGCGCATGCGGGGAGGCAGGATCTTCCAGGCCACCGACTCCACCGGGCCGCCGGGCGCGAAGAACGCCCGCTGCGACTTGGTCACCCCGGTCGACAGCCGCGTCGCCTTCGTGATGGGCGCGGTGCGCATGTAGTCTTCGAACTCGCCGGCCTTGCCGATCCAGGTCTTTGAGCCTTGGCCTGGCGGGGCCACTTGCGCGGTGACGGCAGTGGTCACGAGCGCAAGCGCGGCCAGCACACCCATCCAGTTCATACGGTTCATCATCGGAGTCTCCTTGGAACCTGCACTGACGACAATCGGAGAGTTCGACCTTCGGACGTCCAAAGAAGCCGGCAGCACCGCGAAGCGGGACGTGTCGACGGCTGCCGACTAGACTCTACTGCAGGACGCCGACTCGAAACAGCAGGACGTGGGCCCTTCCGATCAGGGCTTTCGGAAGAGCACGATCCGGTTGGTGTTGGTGCCCTTACGGTTGTTGTCCACGCCCCAGCATGCGGCCGTCTTGGTGAACTCCTGCGCGTTGATCAGCACGAGGACGGGGTCGAGGCCCGCGTCGACACCGCACGGAATGACGTGCTCTTCGAGTCGCACGCGCCCCCCCCGCACTTCACCGACCTCGAACGCCACGTGCCCGCCTGGCCGCACGACGCGCGCCAACTCAGCGAACACGGCCGTCATCGCACTGCGCCAGTCCTGGATCTTCTTTGGCACGGTCAGCTTCATCCCCGCCGGGTCGATGCCACAGAACCAGCAGCGCAGCCAGTTGTCACCCGCGTAGTTGACGACATCGAGAAAGGGCGGCGACGTCACCACCAGGTCCACCGATGACGTCTCGATCTGCGGCGTCGTCGCGGCCGACTCGGTGAGTAGCCGATGCCGGCCGGCAACGCTGGCCAGCGCGCGCCTCGACGACTCGTCGGCATCGCTCAGCAGCGAACGCGATTTCTTCAGGATGAGCGCGGGGACGCTACGACGGGGCGGCACCTGATTGCGGTCGGCGTTGATCTTCGTCTGCGCGATGACGGACGCGGCCTGATTGGGCGGCAACGTATACACCGAAAAGAATCCCGGCGAATGACCGGTCAGCCGGTTCACGGCCACCATCCGAATCCAGCCATCAACCGCGTCGAGCGGCCCACTCGCGGACCTGCGCACCAGGTACATCTTCAGCGCGAGTATCTCGCGCAACGTGCCTGGGTGATAGAACGTCAGCAGCTCCTCGGGCAACGCTGCGTCGTTTGTCCACTCCACCGTCGAGAGCCGCGCTCGCACGACGTCGAGTGAGGGCGGCTGCAGCCGGGGCGCGACCAGTACCTGGCTCAGTGGGTTGATGTCGCAGCCGACCGGCACTCGCCCGAGCAGCGCGGCTTCGAGCAACGTCGTGCCCCTGCCCATGAAGGGGTCGTAGACGGTGTCGCCCGGCAGGGTGAGACGCTCGATGAAGAAACGCGGCAACTGCGGTTTGAAGCAGGCGCGATACGACACCTCGTGCAGCGAATGCGCGGCTCGTTGCCGACTGGTCCAGAACTCGTTGACGAAGGTCTTCACCGCTAAGGCCCGACCGTCGATCTCGAC
>JANNEJ010001055.1:0-4702 GCA_031378585.1 Acidobacteriota bacterium
GACGTGCTGGTCGGCCCGCTCGACGAGCGCCCGCTGCAGGTCTTGCACGGCGGCGTCGAGGGTCGCGATGGCCGAGAGCATCCACAGCCGCACGTCGGTTGCGGCCTGGTCGTTGCGGCTCCGGGCGGTGTGCAGGCGTCCGGCCGCATCGCCGATGATCTCTTTCAACCGCGACTCGACATTCATGTGAATGTCTTCGAGGTCGACCGAGAACGCGAAGGTGCCCTGCTCGATCTCGGCCAGCACCTGCGTCAAGCCGGCGCGAATGGCGTCGGCGTCAGGCTGGCTGATGATGTGCTGCCGCGCCAGCATCTCGGCATGGGCGAGTGACGCCGCGATGTCCTCGCGGTACAGCCGCTGGTCGAAGCCGATCGACGGATTGATCTTCTGCATGATGTCGGCTGGTGCGGTGCTGAACCGCCCGCCCCACATCGTGTTGGCGCCTGGTACTGCGTGTGACATCGTGTCCCTGATTGGATGTCGCCGAAGCGGCGAGTGTCAGATCCCCACGTACCAGGCCCACCCGTTCTTCGGGTTGCCCTTGTCGCCGCCGTCGTCGAGGTGTTCGGTGACGGCGATGCGCGTGAGGTATTTCATGCTCTTGTAGCCCACTTGCCGTTCGACCCGCAGCCGCAGCGGCGCGCCGTGAGCCACCGGCAGGTCCCGGCCGTTCATGCCGTAGGCCAGGAGCGTCTGCGGATGCAGGGCGTCGAGCAGGTCGATGCTGTCGGCTACATCGTCGTACGAGTAGAAGGTGACGAACCGCGCGGCCGGCTGCAGGCCCGCCGCGTCCAGCACGCGGCTGAGCGGCACGCCGGTCCATTCGCCGATGGCGGACCAGCCCTCTTCGCACACGTGCTTGGTGATTTGCGTGCGCGCGGGCAGCTGCTTCAGATCGGCGATCGAGAACGCGGTCGGCCGTGAGACGAGCCCCTCGACCGAGAGCCGCCAGTCGGCGAAGCCGCCGCGTTGCACCTCGCGGTACGTGTCGCTGGCCCTCGGGCTGCTCGGGTCACCCGGATCGGTAGTGCCCACGGCGGGAAACGACGAGAGGTCCGCTCTGGTGTACTCACGGACCAGCGACTCGCCAGGCAGCAACGTCCGATGCGCCACGTAGGTGAGGTTGTCGCCGAGCCGGAGCAGACTGCCGTAGGTGGCTGGCACCGGCCGCGAACAGCCCGAGAGCAGGAGCCCGCCGGCCGACGCGAGGCCCGCCGCCAACAGGTCGCGACGCGCGATCAGACGTGGTGGCCTCATCGTGGTATCCCCACCGTCATGGCGCGCATCTGGCGCCGGAATCCCGACATCACCACCATCATCACGTGTCCGGCCAGGAACAGCATCACGGCGGCGAAGGCGGCGAAGTGGATCGTGCGCGCCGACTGGTGTCCGCCGAAGACGTCAAGGAGCAACGGCCAGGCGGCGACGATGGCCGGCGACATGGTCAAGCCGGTGACGACGATGAGCGGCAGCGCCACGAACACGACCGACAGGTAGGCGAGCCGCTGCAGCAGGCCGTAGTCGGGGCCGCCGGTGGCGGCGGGGACGTGCAGGCGCAGATGATCCGCGACCTCCTGCTGGAAGTGCGTCGCCGATAATTGCGTCGGGTCTGGCAGGAGATGGCGGCGGAAGTGACCAGCGACCAGGCCACCGATCAGGTAGATCGCGCCCGTCACGACCAGGAACCACGCGGCCAGAAAATGCAGGCTGCGGCCCCACCCATTCTGGTTGAAGATGTCGTAGGTGCGGCTTGCCGACGTCGGCGACGCCGCGCCCGCGAAGAACGGCGCGGGCGCCGTCCAGCCGCCATGCTTGTAGTTGCGGCTGATCGGCAACTCGATGAGCGGCGTGGTCAGATCGTTGCCAGACTCGCCCCAGTAGAGCCGCGGGTGCACCATCAGGATCTCGGCGCCGCTGAAGGCCAGGGCAAAGACACTCAGCGTGCCAATCCAGTGCGAGATCCGGACCCAGCCGGCATGCCCGGCCGCGTGCACAGGCGTCATCAATCGCCTCCGGGGCGTCCGGGTGGGGTCACCGGCTGCATCTGGTAATCCTTTGGCGGCTCGGCGCCGAGCAGGTGCCGCACGAAGTAGTCCCAGCGGCGGCGCATCACATACGGGCCGTCCACGCCGTAGCCGTGGCGCTGACTCGGCAGCAGAATCAGATCGAAGTCTTTGTTGGCTTTGATGAGCGCGTCCATGACCAGATACGTGTTCTGCGGCGGCACGTTGTCGTCCATCATGCCGTGCATCAGCAGCAGCTTGCCCTTCAAGTTCTTCGCCAGCGTCTGGTTGGCTTCGGCCTCGTAGCTGTCGCGTGCCTCCTCGCTGCCCTCGTGAGCGCCGCCGAGGCGGTGCAGCAGGCCCTGGTAGCGTTCGCCCCAGTCATCCTCGTAGACGCGCTGGTCGTGATTGCCGGATTCGCTGATGCCGACCTTGAAGAAATCGGGATAGCGAAACATCGCATCGGCCGTGATGAACCCGCCGCCCGAGTGGCCCCACATCGCCGCGCGGTCGAGGTCGATCCACGGGTAGCGTGTGGCCAGTTCCTTCATGCCGGCCACCTGATCGGGCAGCGTGTTGTCGCGGCCCATCGCGCCGTAGTAGGCGTCGTGGAACGACTTCGACCGGCCCGGCGTGCCCATGCCGTCGAGTGACACGACGACGAAACCCAGTTCTGCCAGCGCCTGGTTGTCGCCTCGCGCGGGTCCGAACGCGCGCGTGCCCACGCTGCCGCTCTGCGGACCCGGGTACGCGTAGTTGATGATCGGATACTTCTTGGCCGGGTCGAAATTGGTCGGCCGGAAGAGCAGGCCGTGCAGGTCTGTCTTGCCGTCGCGCGCTTTTACGCTGACGCGCATCGGCGGCTGCCAGCCGGCGGCGACGAGCTTCGAGATGTCGGCCTTCTCGAGCGGCATGACGACGGCGCCGACGCCGTCGCGCAGCACGACTTCGGCAGCCCGATCGGGTGCTGATGCCGCGACCACCAGGTACTTGCCGGTCGTGGACACCTGCACCACATGATGCGTGTCGGCGGGCGTCAGCGACTGATAGCCCTTGCCATCAAGCCCGATTCGATAGACGTGCCCGAAGTAGGGGTCCTGCGTGCCTTCGCGGCCGTTGGCTGTGAAGACAACGGTGCGGGCCTGCTCGTCCACGCGCAGGATGCGGGTGACCGGGCCGGGCCCCGACGTGATCTGGTTCTTGAGCCGGCCATTCGCCAGGTCGTACAGATACAGGTGGCTCCAGTCGTCGCGCTGCGAGTTCCAGACGATCTCGCTCGTCGCCCACAGCACGCGCCACCCTGCCGGCGACTCGAAGTGCGTCTTCTCGGATTCCTCGAACACCGTGCGTACGGCGCCCGTGGCGGCATCCGCCACGCGTACGGTGGCGGTCTTGTGATCGCGCCCGGTCGAGACAAACGCAAGGCGTGCCGCGTCGGGGCTCCACGTCATGTCGCTCACCGAGAAGTCGTCGCCGAGCATCGCGCGGTGGTAGTCGGGCGCCATCGTGAATCGAACCACGGCGCCGGTGTCGGTGTCGACGATGACGCGGTGCAGCATCGCCACCACGTCGTCGCCGGGCAGCGGATACTTCCACGCCTTCAGTACCGGATGGCCGGCCTTCGTCTCGACGAGATACATGTCGCCGACGGTGCGCTCGTCTTGCTGGAACGTGGCGACCTTCTTCGAATCGGGCGACCACAGCACGACCGGGCGAGTGCTCTGCGTCCAGCCGGCGTTGTCGGTGGCGTAGCCGAAGTTGGTGGTGCCGTCGGTTGTGAGCGGCCGCTCTACTTTCGAGGCCAGGTCGCGCACCCACAGGTTCCAGTCCTTGATGAATACCGCGCGCGTGCCATCCGGTGACACGACCGCGTTGGCGTCTCTGGACGCGACCGACGCGCAGGCGGCGCCCTTCACGTCGCACGAGTAGCGCTTGGCACCCATGTCGAAGGCCACCGACGCGCCGTCGGCCGAGAACTCGATGGCCTGGAAAGGCAGCTTCCGGGGATCGACCGGGCTGCCCGCCGCCGCGGCCAGCGCCACCGCCAGTCGTTCGTGGTCGAACGCGCGGCCGCGCGTCTTCGTCGCGGGGTCGACCAGCAGGAACTCGGCAGCGCCGTCGCCGAGACTGCTGCGGTAGGTGAAGCGGTCGTCGGGCAGCCACGTGGCGTTGACCGTGCCGCCCACGACCAGCGGAGTGACTGCGGCCGCAAGGAACCGCTCGGCCCGGGCATAGTCGGCGGCCGTGACGGCCCGCACCCCAGGGCCGGCAGGCGCTTGCGCCAGGGCGATGCCAGGCGCCGCCGCGGCCAGGGTCGTGGATACGAGCAAGCCTGCGACCCTTCGGGAGATGCCAACACGTAGCGTCATCAACGGACTCCTGTGAGCCCCGAGTCTAGCAGCCCGGGCGCCCCTTCTACAGTCAAGCCCCGCACGGCCAGGGTCTGATGCTACTGTTCCCAGAGGAGTGACCCATGGCATCCAGTGAAGGCGCAGGCACGGTGGTTGGACTGTGGAGGTTTCCGGTCAAGTCCATGGGGGGCGAACCCGTCCAGCAGGCCGAGCTGTCGGAACGCGGGCTGCTCGGCGACCGTGGCTACGCGCTCGTCGACGTGGCCACCGGCAAGGTGGCAAGCGCCAAGAGCGTGAGGCTGTTCCCCAATCTCCTGGCCTGCCAGGCCCGCTTCGTCGAGCCGCCGC
>JANNEJ010000002.1:0-4815 GCA_031378585.1 Acidobacteriota bacterium
GTTGACGATCTCGATGCGGCTGATCGTGTCGGTGGGAATCAAGCCGACCTCGGCGCCCGTGCGGTCGGTGGCCTGACGCGCAGTGTTGAGGCGCTCACCGTCTACCAGCACGAGCATGCGGGTCGAATCGAGACCGCGCAGACGAGGCCGCACGCCAAAGGGCCCGTTGCCGACCTGAGTGACGTTGGCCGCGTTTGCAAGCGCATCGCCGGTCGAGAGCGGATTGGCCTCGGCGATGGCAGCGGCACTCATCGTCTCGACGTGCAGCGGGATCTGCTTGATCTCGCGTTCCGCACGGGCCGCCGTCACGCTGACGACGCTGGCAAACGAACCGAGTTCGAGCTGCACGGGCACGTCGAGGGTCTGTTCGTCGTTGTCGATCGTGATCGTGTGGGCTGATTCCGAAAAAGCGGGCCGTACGACGAGCACCAGATAGGTGCCCGCGCCGGGTGCCGCAAGCGAGTACCGGCCATCGGGCCCGGTCCGGGCTTCGGTCTCCTGCCCGGTCGTGACCGACCGCAACACGATGCGGGTGTCTGCCAGGGGTGCGCCGGTGCCATCGGTGACCACACCGGTCACGGTGGCTGCCAGCGCGGGAACGGCCCACACGGCCAGCGCCGTGCACAATACGAAAATTCGCGTACGCATGTCTTTACTCCGCAATCGAAACCACGCCGTCGCCGCACGCCGGATGCGGCGCGCGGTCCGGCGTCAACCTGCCGAACGAAAAAGGGGTTGAACGGGGTTACGAGCGCGGAGGAGGACGAGGCAGGAACCCGAGGCCGGACCCGGCATCGAGTAGACGCGAGGGGAACGACGCGACCGCGTCGAGAGCGGCGACAGCGGCGCCGAGCGAACGCGTGCGACCCGGGCGGATGGCGAAGAGCGTCAGCAACGACAGCGCCAGCAGTGACACCGACGCCGCAACCTGGCCCGCCGTGGCAACGGCTTCGGGCAGCGACTGCGTGGCGAAGCCATCGAGGTCGTTGGCCAGCGCGGGTCCGTGCAGCAGGGCCGCCAGCACCCAGATGACGACGGCCTTGCGGCCGACGAGCGACTCGCCGCGCCGTTTGAGCGCCACGAGGCCGCCGGCGAGCGCGAGCGCACCCAGCCAGCGCAGCACCACGTCGGGTTCCGACAGCTGGCCGCTCCACGCCTGGTTGCCGAGCAACCAGAGGTGGAATCCGCCCAGGAGGGCGCCGAGGCCAAGAACCGACCGGCGGAACATCGTGGGCTATTCTAGCAACAACGATGCCCATCGAGTCGACCGCGTGTGATGTGCTCGTGGTCGGAGGCGGACCTGCCGCGGCCACCGCCGCCAGGCTGCTGTCTCTATGGGGCCGCGACGTGGTCGTCGTGGCCAAGCCCGACGGCACCGACCCGGAATTGCCCGAATCGCTGACGCCGTCGTGCCAGAAATTTTTCGACCTCATGGGGATTTCGGCGGAGGTCAACGGCGCCGGATTCGTGCGCAGCAGCGGCCACACCGTGTGGTGGGGCGGCCAGTTCCGGTGCGAGCCCTTTTCAGATGGCGCCAAGGGCTGGCAGGCCACCACCGGACGGTTGAGCCGCGTGATGCTCGAGGCCGCCGCCGCAGCGGGCGCGCGGCTGCACCGCGGCGTCCTCACGGCAGACGAGGTGCTGGCCTGGCCGGCGGCCTATCGGCTCGATTGCACCGGCCGGTCGGGCGTGCTGGCTCGCCCCCTGGGCACACGCCGCTATGACCCCGGACACCGCACCGTGGCGCTGGTCGGCACCTGGCGAAAGGCCGACGAATGGGCGCTCGACAACCCGACCCACACGCTGCTCGAGTCGTATCAGGACGGCTGGGCGTGGTCGGTGCCGATCGACCACCGCGACCGGGCACTTGCCGTTATGGTGGACCCCAAGACGACAGTTCTGACGCGGGGCGATGGCGCGCTTGCGGTATATCTAGGGGAAATAGCCAAAACTGAACACCTCTCCGGGCTGTTCCGGGGCGCCGATTTGCAGCACGGCCCGCACGGCTGGGACGCCTCGATGTACACGGCAGAGCGCCCGGCCGGAGACTCCTGGTTGCTCGTAGGCGACGCCGCCTCGTTTGTGGACCCGTTGTCGTCGGCCGGCGTGAAAAAGGCGATGGCCTCGGGATGGCTGGCCGCGGTCACCGTCAACACCGCCCTTGGCTCCCCCGCGCTGAAGGACACGGCCTTCACCTTTTTCACGACCCGGGAACACGAGACGTACGCGCAGTTCCTGGCGCTGACCGAGCGCTACCTGCTCGACGGCGCCCCCGACGCGAGCAATCCCTTCTGGGACGGCCGGGGAGCCCCCGCTGCTGGCGACGCCGACCGCGACGCCGTTATTGAGGCGTATGCCCGTCTGCGGCAGGCGCCGAGCGTCGCGTTCAGCAGAGGCCCCGAGGCACATCTGGGCGACCGGCCAGCTCTACGGGAACGAGAGCTTGTGCTCGAGCAGCGGCTGGTTGACGGCGCCACGCCGGAAGGGGTCCGCTTCGTGGACGGGGTCGACGTGGTCCTGCTGACCCGCTTGGCGCCCGGCTATCAGCAGGTGCCGGACTTGTTCGACGCATACGTGCAACACGCCGGCGTGGTGGAACTTCCGGCGTTCCTGAAGGCGCTGGCGACCGCCGTCGCGAGAGGCTGGCTTCTCGACGCCTGAAGTGCTACAAGAGAGGCTTCAAATCATGCAAAAATTCTTTCGCTTGTCCGCAGTGGTCCTGGCTTCCGCCTGGGCCGTGACTGGGATGCTGTCGGCTTCGGTGTCTGCCCAGGCGCCGGCATCTGCGGCCGCGAAGGACAAGCCTGAAGTGGGCATCCCGGTCACGGACCAGACCGTGGTCAAGGCCTGCGCGGGTTGCCACAAGCCCGACGAGAAGCAGCAGCTGTCGCGCATCTCGTTTCGCCGCAACACGCCGGAAGGCTGGGAGCGCACGATCACCCGCATGCTCTCGCTGAACGGCCTGAAGATCGACGGCCCCACGGCGCGTGCGGTGGTCAAGTCGCTCTCGAACAGCCACGGCCTGGCACCCGAAGAGGCGCGGCCCTCGCTCTACGAAGTGGAACGCCGGCTCGGCGACGAAGAATACAAGAGTGCCGAACTCGACGGCATGTGCAACTCGTGCCACGCGCTCGGCCGCGTGATCTCGCAGCGGCGCACGAAGCAGGAATGGCACTTGCTCATCGCGATGCACCGCGGCTGGTATCCCATCATCGATCGCCAGACGTTCCGCCGCATGACGCCGGCACCGCGCGACCGCGACGCCGCCGGGCGTCTGCCCGACCTGCGTCATCCGTCCGAAAAGGCCGCCGACTTCCTGGGCGAGGCCTTCCCGCTCGAGACGAAGGAGTGGAGTGAGTGGAGCGCGGCCATGCGTCCCGCGAAGATCGAGGGCACCTGGGCGCTCTCGGGCTGGGAGACGAGCAAGGGCCCCATCTTCGGCCGGGTTGTGCTCACGCCCGTCGCAGGTACCACCGACGAGTTCACCACGCAGACCACCTACACCTACGCGCGCAGCGGCGAGCAGGTGTCGCGCGCAGGGCGCGTCAACGTCTACACCGGGTTCCAGTGGCGCGGCCGGTCGACCGTCGGCGGCGCTGACGCGACGGCCCTGCGGGAGGTGATGTTTGTCGAACCCGACTGGACCAAGATCTCCGGCCGGTGGTTCGCGGGCGGCTACGACGAGCTTGGACTCGACGTGCAACTGAGCCGCGTGGGCAAGGACCTGACGGTCGTCGGCGTGGACCACAAGGCGCTCCGTGCAGGCGCGGCGGGCCAGTCCTTGAAAATTCATGTCGCGAATCCGCCGGCGTCGCTCGCACCGCGCGACCTCGACCTTGGCGCCGGCGTGACCGCGACGGCAGTGACCGTGTCCGGCGACGTCATTACCGCCACCGTCGACGTCGCGGTCACCGCCGCGGTGGGTCCGCGCACGCTGGTGGTAGCGGGCACGGTCAAACCCGGCGCCGTCACGGTGTACGACAAGATCGACGGCCTGAAGGTGACGCCGACGTGGAACATGGGCCGGGTTGGCGGCGTGGTGTTCCCGAAGATGCTGGCGCGCTTCGATGCCTGGGCCTTCCAGAACGGTCCCGACAAGAAGCCCGGCACCGACGACGACCTGATACTCGACGCGGTGGCCGCCTCGTGGAGCGTCGAGGAATACAAAGCCACCTTCGACGACGAAGACCTCAAGTATGTGGGCACGATGGACGCCGCCACGGGCGTGTTCACACCGAACATCGAGGGACCAAACCCGCAGCGCAAAGGCGAACGCAACAACATGGGCGACGTATGGGCCGTGGCGAGCTACACGCCGCCGGGCGCCCCAGCGCCACTCAAGGCCCGCTCGCACCTGCTCGTCACCGCCCCGCTCTACATGAAGTTCGACCCCACGGTGACCCCATGAATGCACTCGGCGTCAGTGAGTTCCACACCTTCGAAGCCTCAGGGCAGCGCTTTGGCTATATGGTGCCCAGCGCGGCTGTGTTCGCCTTCGATGACTGCTCCACGGCCGTCATCGAGCTGCTGAAAACGCGTCCGCACTCGCCCGACGACCTGCTGGCGGCGCTCTCGGGCCGTTTCGGCGAGGCCGACGTGAAGGACGCGGTGACCGAACTGCACCGCATCCGCGCCATTCATGACCTGGCGCTGAAGACGCCGGCGCCGAAGATCATCCCGCTCAAGCCGATGCCGATCCAGACGCTGGTCATCAACGTGACCAACCAGTGCAATCTGGCGTGCGAGTACTGCTACGAGTACGGCGAAGACAAGATCGTCGACACCGAGAACGGCAGCCAGCCCAAGTTCATGAGC
>JANNEJ010000005.1:0-3603 GCA_031378585.1 Acidobacteriota bacterium
GATCCAGCGGCCGCCAGGCTATTCGTCCTGAACGGATCGACAATGGTCGTACGCCATCCCGACACCGGCGTGGTACTCGGGAGCACACCCGTCTCGGTCTTCGCGGGAGCATCGCTGATCCCGGACTGGGTGCACGACCGGATCTTTGCCCTGTATGGGAACCCAAGGGCGTGGGTGATCTCGGCGGTGACCGGCTCTGGCCAACTAGTAGGCGAGGCTGTGCAAGGCGGCAACTGTCGGCCCGATATCCGTGTCAGCGCTGCCACCGGGCGCATCTACGTACTGCAGTATGGACCCGGCAACGGCAGCTACTACGGCCCCATCGAGCAACAGCTAACGGCGTTCGATGGGGCCACGCTCCAGCCGCTCGACGACGTCCACGTCACGGATTTCTCCTCATGCGATGTCGGCAGCCTCGGCGTTGCCGCTCCTCCCGGCGCGCCGGCGAGGCTCGCCGCGTCGCTGAGCGGCCACGATGTGACGCTCTCGTGGACCAACGTAGGTGATGCCTCGGGGTTCGTCGTCGACGTCGGCCTCGCACCTGGGCAGACCGTCGTCAGCGTGCCGGTGGGTCTGGCGTCGTCCGTCACCTTCGGCAGCGCCCCACCTGGGCTGTATTTCGTCCGGGTGCGGGGCAGCAACCTATTCGGCAATTCGCGGCCGTCGAACGAAGTGACCATCATCGTGCCGTAGCCGACCGCTCGAGACTTGCACTGATCTGGCCAGCCGAACGGCGCATGGCCGCCGCGTGGTCTACAGTGGGGATATGCGATACCCACTCCGTTCCGTACTCGTCCTCGCGACAGCCCTCGTCGCCTCCCTCACGCCGGCCCCGGCCGCCGCCGACCTGCGCGCCACCGCATTTGGAGGCACGACTCGCGTCAACGATTCGAGCAAGGGCACGCTCGGCGCGGCCGTCACCTTCGGCGGGCTGATCGGCGTCGAGTTCGAAGTTGCACGCGTGTGGCTCGGCAGCCTCGAGGCCCTCGACGTCGTCGAGGTCGAGGCAAACCTGACCACCTACATGGGCAACTTCGTGCTGCGCCTGCCCACCGGGCCGGTCCAGCCCTATGCGTCTGCGGGCGTGGGCATAGTGCGCGCGACGGGCAACCTCAACGTGCCATTTTCCGGCAGCACCGCGAGCGCGACCGGACGCGACGTCGGCTGGAACTCCGGCGTGGGCGTGTACCTCTTTCCGTCGGAGACCTTCGGTTTCCGTGTCGACATCCGACGCTTCCAGACGGCCGAGGTGTCGTGGGAAGACGTCGCGGGCATCGGCGATCTGCCGCTGCCGAAGTTCGACTTCTGGCGCGCCACCGCCGGCCTGACGCTCAAGTTCTAGGGGCTGGGTTCTCGGGGCTGGGTTCTAGGGCGTGCGGGCGTCCAGCAGCCAACAACGTGATTGCTAGATGCCTCGGCGATGACTGGTAGATGACTGGTATCTGTCCAGCGTGATGCCTGCAAGCCCGAGCCCCCAGTCCCCAGCCCCCAGCACCTGTCCCTAGCGCAAGTTGTCGATCGCCACGGGCGTCAGCGCGTCGGCCGGCGTGAACCCGAACACCTTGCCGTAGAAGTAGAGCTCCGACTCCAGCGCGCGCACGATGTTCTCGGCTTTGCGGAAGCCGTGCTGCTCGCCTTCGAAGGTCACGTACGCCACGGGCAAGCCCTTCTTTCGCACGGCCGCGGCCATCATCTCGGACTGGTTCGGGGGCACGACCTTGTCGTCGAGGCCCTGCAACAGAATGAGCGCGCAGTTGAATGTGTCGACCGCGTGGATCGGCGAGCGCTCGCGATACGTGGCCTGCATCGCGGGATACGGCCCCACGAGCCGGTCCATATAGCGCGATTCGAACTTGTGGGTGTCGCGCGCCAGCACTTCGAGGTCGCTGATGCCGTAGTAGCTGGCGCCCGCCCTGAAGGTGTCGTGGAACGCGAGCGCCGCCAGCGTGGTGTAGCCACCGGCGCTGCCGCCGCGCGTGATGAGCCGCGCAGGATCGGCCTTCCCCGCCGTCACCAGGTGCTTTGCCGCATTCACCGCGTCGCGCACGTCCACGATGCCCCACTGGCCGTTCAGGCGTTGGCGGTAGGCGCGGCCGTAGCCGCTGCTGCCGCCGTAGTTCACGTCCACGATCGCGAAGCCGCGCGTCGTCCAGAACTGCACTTCGGGGTCGAACACGGGATCGGTGGCACCGGTCGGACCGCCGTGGCTCAGCACGAGCAGCGGCGGCGCGGTGCCGGTCGGCGCGCGAAACCCGGGATTGGTCGGCGGGTAGTAGAAGGCGTGCACCGGCATCCCGGCGCTGTCGAACGTGATGGCCTCGGGCGCCGACACGAGCCCGGCGTCGAGCGTGTCTTGGCGCGAGCGCTTCATCACTTCGGCTTCGCCCGCGCCAAACGTCACGCGCGTGATGGCCGGTCCCTCGGTGGCCGAGCCGCCCACGAAGTAGGCCGCGCGCGACGAGGCCGTCACCGAGTCGAGCGGCTCTACCGCCAGGTCGAGCGGCTCGAACGAGGGCGGGTTGACCGAGAGCAGGCCCATGCGCCAGCGGCCTTGTTCGGCGTAGGTGACGACGATGCGATCGGCAGTCGCGAACGCATAGGTCGAGGTGCCCAAGCTCCACTGCGGCTTGCCGAAATCGGCGGCCGTCGCGTACACCGGCTCGGTCACGCCGTTGCGGCGCCGATACAGATTCCACCAGCCGGTGCGGTCCGACACGAAATACAACACGCCGTCTGGCGACCACACGGGCTGAAACACCGACTCGTCGGGGCCGCCCGCGACACGCACCGGCGCGCGCGGCACACCGCGCCCGTCGAGGTCGGCCACGTAGAGCTCGGTGCCATCCCACGGCATGTTTGGGTGATTCCACTGCAGCCACGCCAGTTGACGCCCGTCGGGACTGAGCGTGGGATCGGACAGGAAGTCGGCGCCCGACGCCAGCACCACGCCAGCCGACGGCGTCGCGCCGCCGAGCGGCACGGCAACAATGGCTGCCGGCGGCTGGGCGTCGCCTGTGCTGTGGTCCTCACGCACGCACAGGAGGCGGGTGCGGGCAGCGTCCACGCGACACTGCGCAAAGAAGTAGCCGGGGGGCGTCAGCGCCTTGGGCGCGGTGCCCGCGGTGAAGGCATAGAGCCGCTGGTCGGCAAAGTCCGACGCGTAGATCGTGCCGCGGTACACGGCGTAGGCGGCGCCGCCGTACTCATGCACGCGACTGCGGACGTTGAAGGTCGGGGGCGACACGTCCACCGGAGGGCTGCCGGCCGAGGCACGCACCAGCACGTTGCGTCCGCCTTCCGAGGCGCGGCCTTCCAGCCAGTAGACGTCGTCGCCGTCAACCGCAATCTGCCCCAGACGCAGGGCGCCCGCCGTGGCGCGGGCGGCCGTAAGGGGCGAGGCCCACGCGCCGTAGGGCGCCTCGACGGCCGGAGCCGGTCCCGGCGCTGACGTCCCCCCACCGCATGCACTGGTCATGATGGCTACTCCACACGCTGCCGCAATTCTCGAGGCCGACATGGGGAGGATCTTAACTTGGGGCTGGGGGCTGGGGGCTGGGGGCTGGCGCGTGGCGACGTCCAGCCGCGAGAAGAATAGTCTCGACG
>JANNEJ010000008.1:0-2280 GCA_031378585.1 Acidobacteriota bacterium
CGTAGAAGGCGCGCGCGGTGGGGGTGAAGACGTGCACCACGAAGTCGAAGTAGTCGAGCAGCACCCACTCGCCCCGTTGGTAGCCCTCGACGTGGGTGGGCCGCTGCTTCTTCGTGCGCAGCGCGGCTTCGACCGCGTCGGCGATGGCCTGGGTCTGGCGGCGATTCTGTCCCGTGGCGACGACGAAGAAGTCCGTGAACGCATCCGCCTTCCTCAGGTCGAGCACCAGCACGTCGTCGGCCTTCTTGTCGCGCATCGCCGCCACCGTGGCGGTAATGGCGACGGGCACCCGCGCACGCTTGGGGGTCGTCGTGGTCGTCGTGCTTTTTCCGCTACTCGTCTTCGCCATGCAAGGCACCTACCATCTACTCAGACGTCTGGTTCGCCGGCAGACCAGACGTCTTGCCCCGCCGAAGGCGGGGCCAAACAACACTGCCCCTGGCGGGGCGGAGCCACAGCTAATGTCCACCGGGCGAAGCCTCGCCAGCGTACAACCCGTGGCGTCGAATGTAGCGCTCGACCGGCGCCGACACCAACCCCGAGAGCGACCGCCCGGCGGCCGCGCGCGTCCGGATGTCGGTGGATGACACATCGGGCGTCTCTGCGTGCAGCAACGCCACGCCGGGCGTGGCGCGGGCGGGCAACGCCGCAGGGGCGGTGAGCCGCGCCGCCAGCTCTGGCACTCGCGCCTGCACCGTGGCCAAGGTGACTCCGGGCCGTGCCACCACCACGAAGTGCGCCAGGTCGAGCACGGCCGGGTAGCGCGACCAGGTGGCGATTTCCGCAAAGGCGTCGGCGCCGATAAGAAAGAAAATCTGCGTGGCGGCGAGCCCCTCGTCGTGCAACGCGCTCAAGGTATCGAAGGTGTACGACGGACCTTCGCGACGCACCTCGCAGTCCGAGACCGTCCACGCCGTCTCGTCCATCGCCATGAGCGCGGCCATGGCGAAGCGGTGATGATCCGAGGCCTGGGGACCCAGGGCGCGGTGCGGCGGCACGCGCGAGGGCACGAGCCGCACTTCGTCGAGGGCCAGCGCCTGGGCCGCGGCCAGGCCGGCGGCGCGATGGCCCAGATGCACGGGGTCGAAGGTGCCCCCGAGAAGTCCCAGGCGCGTCGGCATCAGCGGTCGTGACCAGGCGCCGGCGCCGAGTCCTCGGCGTCGAGCTCGAGTTGGCGCGCGTAGGCGGCTTTGGCCTCGGCTACAAACGGCCAGGCGGCTTCGAGCAGCGCCTGCACGCCGGTGCCGGCCGCCGCTGAGATGGCCAGGCAGGGCAGACCGAGTTCGGCGGAGCGCCGCTGCAGGGCGGCCAGCCGCTCGGGTTCATCGAGGGCGTCTATTTTGTTGGCCGCCACCAGCTGCGGCTTGTCGAGCATCGCGGAATCGAACAGCGCGAGTTCGCGGCGTACGACGTCGAGGTCGGTCGCCGGGTCTCGGCCGGTGGCGCCCGAGAGGTCCACGACGTGGATCAGCACGGCCGTGCGCTCGACGTGCCGCAGGAACTGATGACCGAGCCCGTGGCCTTCGTGCGCGCCTTCGATGAGGCCAGGCACGTCGGCAATCACGTACGTGCGCTCGCCGCTCAGGCTCACCACGCCCAGGTTCGGCGTCAGGGTCGTGAAGGGGTAGTCGGCAATCTTGGGCCGGGCGGCGCTGGCTCGTGCAATCAGCGTGGACTTGCCCGCGTTGGGAAAGCCCACGAGGCCGACATCGGCCAGCAACTTCAACTTCAGTCGCAGGCGCTTCTCTTCGCCCGGCTCACCCGGTTGCACCTTGCGCGGCGCGCGGTTGGTGGAGGTGACGAAGTGCGCGTTGCCGAGGCCGCCCCGTCCGCCTTTCGCCACGAGCACGCGCTGGCCGGGCACGATGAGGTCAGCCAGCGGCAGCCATTCGCCGGGCATGTCCGGATCGGCCACGGCCACCGTGGTCCCAGGCGGCACGGGAATCTCGAGCGTCTTGCCCTTGCGTCCCGTGCGCAGCACGCCCGCGCCGCCCTGGCCGCGTTCGGCGCGATGTTCGGGGTTGTAGCGGAAGTGCAGCAGGGTGTTGCGATGCGGATCGGCGACCAGGTACACCGAACCCCCCGCGCCGCCGTCGCCGCCGTCGGGACCGCCCCTGGGCACGAACTTCTCGCGACGGAAGCTCAGGCAGCCGGCGCCGCCGTGCCCCGACTCCACGACGATCTCTACGTCGTCAACGAACATGTATGCCTGAACACCACGGGGATCGTGACGGCGGGTGCGGCACCCGTGGTCGCGATCCCCATGACGACCCGTGCGGG
>JANNEJ010000025.1:0-3383 GCA_031378585.1 Acidobacteriota bacterium
ATGGATCTCGGCATCTGGATCATCATCAGCGCGCTGGTCGGCGCGAAACTCCTGCTCTTCCTCCCCGACTTCGGGTCGTTTGTGGACAACCCGCGGT
The DNA here is from genome assembly GCA_031378585.1 of Acidobacteriota bacterium. Classification (GTDB taxonomy): domain Bacteria; phylum Acidobacteriota; class Vicinamibacteria; order Vicinamibacterales; family UBA2999; genus CADEFD01. The sequence continues at coordinate 98 of JANNEJ010000025.1, forward strand.
CGCTGCTGGACCTGGCCCGTTCAGGCGGCGTCTTCTACGGCGGACTGATTCTGGCCGTCGGTGTTGCGCTGTGGTACATCCGGCGCATCGGATTGCCGCTGTGGACCACCTGCGATGTTTTCGCGCCCGGGATTGCGCTGGGTCATGTGGTGGGGCGACTCGGCTGCTTCTTCGCCGGCTGCTGCTACGGGAAACCGAGCCTATCTGCGTGGGCGATCACGTTTACCGACCCGTATGCCGCCGCCAACGTCGGTACCCCGCTGAACATTCCGTTGCATCCGACGCAGCTGTACGAAGCGGGTGCCGAAGGACTGATTCTCCTCCTGCTGCTGGCCACCGAGTCCAAGGGCAAGCGCTTCCCGGGCCGAACGTTCTGGCTCTACCTGTTCCTCTACGCCATCTCGCGCTACATCATCGAGATGTTCCGCGGCGACCCCCGCGGTTCCATCCTCATCTTCTCGACCTCACAGTTCATCTCCGTGCTGCTCGCTCCGCTCGCGGTCGTGATGCTGGTCTACTTGAGGCGCCGGCCATCCCCAGCGCCCACAGCCACACGCAAGGCGGCGTGACCCCTGTCCACACTGACACTCACCGTTTCCGAAGAAAGCGACGGCCTGCGTCTGGACCTGTTTCTGGTTTCCATTCTGGGCGACCACTCGCGGTCCCAGATTCAGCGACTGGTCAAGGAAGAATGCGTCCGCGTTGAGGGGCGTAGCGCCAAACCGAATCAGGCCATGAAAGTTGGGCAATCGGTGACGGTCGACATCCCTGAGCCGCTCGAGCCCATCCCAAGAGCCGAGCCGATCGACGTGCCCATCCTGTATCAGGATGCCGACCTGGCGGTGGTGGACAAACCCGCCGGCATGGTGGTGCATCCCGCAGCCGGCCACGAATCTGGCACATTGGTCAATGCTCTGCTCCATCACCTGAGCGACCTGAGCGGCGTCGGCGGCGAGAAGCGGCCCGGAATCGTGCATCGTCTCGACCGAGGCACGTCGGGTGTGATGGTGGTGGCCAAGCACGACCGCGCGCACGAGGAGTTGGCGCGCCAGTTCCACGACCGGGAAGTGGAAAAAGAGTACGTGGCACTCGTCTGGGGCACCGTGCACAACCGCAAGCGCATCGACCTGCCGATTGGCCGGGATCCCGTGCACCGCGAGAAGATCTCGACGCGCGCGCGGCGGTCGCGTGCGGCGGTCACGCGCGTGACCTGGGCCCGCCAACTGCCAGGGGTGACGCTGATTCGCGTCGCGATCGCCACCGGCCGCACCCACCAGATCCGCGTGCACCTGAGCGCCATCGGCCACGCCATCATCGGCGATGCGGTCTACGGCGGCGTGCACAAGCGGGTGGCGCACGACGTGCGCGCCGTGCTGCGGCTCACCCGGCCATTCCTGCACGCCGAGCGGCTCGCCTTCACCCATCCCACCACCAAAGAGCGCGTGGCCTTCGAGGCGCCGTTGCCCGACGACCTGCTCTCGGTGCTCGAAGACATCACGCCGGCCGACAAACGGTCGAGCGTGCTCGCGGAACCCGCCCATGCCCCAACCGCCGACCCCGACGACGACCGTTCATGAACGCCGCGAGATCTATCGCGGCAAGGTGTTCACGCTCGTTGCCGATCGCGTGACACTGCCCTCGGGGCATACGTCGGTGATGGACGTCGTGCGCCATCCCGGATCGGTCGTGCTGTTGCCGATGCCCGCACCGGACCGGCTGGTGCTGATCCGTCAGTACCGGTACGCGGTCGATCGATTCATCTGGGAACTGGCCGCAGGCACGCTCGAGGTCGGTGAAGACCCGCTCGCTGGGGCCAGCCGTGAATGCGAGGAAGAGATCGGAATGGTACCCGGTCGCCTGGAACGTCTGGGCGCGCTGCTGCCCACCCCGGGATTCTGCGACGAGCTGATGACCTTCTACTGCTGCACCGAACTGGCCGCGCCCGCGCCAGACTCCACCGTCCGCCAGGACGAGGACGAAGTGATCGAACCGCGAACGTTCTCGCTCGACGAGGTCCGGCGCATGATCGCCAGCGGCGAGATCGTGGATATGAAGACCGTGGCCGGCGTGGCGTTGCTGGGCTGAATTAGCAGCCGCATTGGCGCGAACCCGCACGGCTCAACGAATACTCAGGCGTTGCTCAGTGATAGGAGCGCCACTTGCCACCGGTCTTGCTCACGACCTTCAGCGACTCCCGTCCGAGTTCCTGGCCCGCTGCGCTTCGAGTCCCGGCGCTTGCTCGAGTTCGAGCCAATGGCACGCCATGTCTTTGTCGTAGAACGAGGCGCAGGATCCGACGGCGCCGACACCGACGACCAGGAACCACGCATGCCGGCGTCTCCGACTCACGGTGTGTCTCATCGAAATTCGGAGAGCACTCGCAATGATCCTGGCCGCACCGCGTCATCGATTCAGCCTGGAAACGGCACACGCTTCGACCGACGGATGGCCCGGTCGCGCGTGACGAGCGGCACACGGTGGACGACGCTCGTGGCTGCGATGATCTGGTCGGCGGGGTCGCCCTTGATGTCCAGCCGGGTGCTGGCGTGCGCGATCTCACGCGTCAGCGGCCAGACGTGGACGCGGCCCAGCACTCGCGCCACCTCGGGATCCTCGAGGTCGACGGCGATCCTGCCCAGTTGCGCCAACTTGGCGATCTCCCACAGGCAGATTGCCGAGATGCTCCAACGCGAGCGGCTGAGCAGGTGGCGCTCATCCGTCGTCAGTGTGCCGGCTACCGCGAAGAGCAGGACGTGCGTGTCAAGGTTGAGCATCCCAATCAACTCCGGTGCTCAGGATGTCTCCAGTGATCAGCACCTTGCCAGACAGGGCGCCGATGAGGTCGGCCGAGGTCCCGTCGAACGGAATCAGCTTCGCGACCGGTTTGCCCCGCTTGGTGATGACGATGCCGTCGGGATCGACGTCGTCGAGCAACGCCAGGCAGGTCTCCTTGAACTTCGCCGCGGCGATGTGCTTCATGGACACATGATACGACTGGTCGTACTAAGTGTCCATGGTCGAAAGTCGCGTCGATACCGACGGCCCCTGACATCCAGGACGATCACTGTCGCGCCGCTTCTTCCACCGTGGCACAGTGGATGGCCACGGTATCGTCGAATTGCCGCGCATTTCCGCCCGCCAGCAGCACCACAATGGGCACGCCTGCATCGCGCGCCGACTCGAAGACGAGCCGGTCCCGCCGGCGCAGACCGTCGCGGGTCAACGCCAGCCCGCCTAACTGGTCGTCGGCGTAGGGATCGGCGCCCGCAAGATACACGAGCACGTC
>JANNEJ010000044.1:0-4235 GCA_031378585.1 Acidobacteriota bacterium
GGGACGGGACGGTCGCTGCCGATCACGGCCGTCGGCTGGGTGGGCGTGGCAGGCGAGGCCCCGCCGCACGCGGCGGTCGCCGCGGCAGACGCCACGAGGGTCCAGGCCAGAACGCGAGTTCGACAGCTCACGGCGACACGTGAAAGTGGAGGGTCCCCGCGAGGCCACGCGCCTCAGGAGAGGAAGCGATTATACGGCCCGATCGGGGCCGGGTCCCGAAAAAACGCCTCGGCTGCGCGCTCAACCCCGCGTCGCGTTGCGCGTGAACCAGGCGTAGAGCGGCAATCCAAGCGCAATGATGAGCAGCCCTGCCGCCGAGGGGCCCATGGACCTGCCGGCCGCGAGCGGCTGCACCAGGTCGGTCCAGAGCGCGTTGGCGACAATCACGGCGCTGACGGCCACGAACACGGCAGGTACGACCGGATAACCCCACGTCGAGTACGGGCGCGGCGCGTTGGGCTCACGGCGGCGCAACACGAAGAGCGCAGCCACGGCCACGCCGTTGAAGAGAATGATCGAGAATCCGGTGTAGGTCGTGAGCGCCGTGGCGCTGCCCGTGAGCACCAGCACCGAACTCCAGAGCGCCTGCGCAACAATCGCCACGGCCGGCGTGCGGTAGGTGGGATGCACTCTGGCCGCCGCCGGGAAGAACACGCCGTCGCGGGCCATCGCGTAGTAGACGCGCGGCCCGGCAAAGACCATCGCCGAGATGCTCGCCAGCAGACTGACAATCGAGACCACGCCCATGATGTCGCCCGCGCGCGACCCGAGCAGCCGGTCGGCGATCACGTCGAGCACGCTGCCGCGCACGGCGGCCAGTTCACCCACGGGCAGCACATACAGATAGAGGGTATTGAGCAGCAGATAGATGACCACGACGGCCAGCGTGCCAAGCGCCAGGGCCTAGGGCACGTTGCGGCCAGGGTCGCGCACTTCCTCGGCCACATACGACGCCGCATTCCAGCCGGCATACGTGAAGAGCACCGGCACGAGTGCAAAGAGCCATCCGCCGCTCGAGGTCGTGCCCGAGGCCGTCGACAGGTTCTCGAAGGAGCCCACGCCGAACGTGAAGCCGAGCACGATGAAGAGCAGCAGCGCCGACACCTTCAGCGTGGCCAGCACGTTGCCCACCAGGCGTCCCGGACCCACGCCCCGCAGGTGCACCCACGACATCAGCCAGATGGCCACGAGCGCGGTGATCGTCTGCGGCGAGACGGCCAGCGTGATGGGCCCGAGCGGCAGCGACGCCAGCGCCTGGTCGCTGCCGGCCACCGGCAGGAAGCGGCCAAGATAATAGGCCAGCACGACGGCACTGGCCGCGATGGCGCCCGAGAACCCCGCGACAAACGATGTCCACCCGGTCAGGAACGCGGCCACGCGCCCGAACCCGGCATTCAAGTAGACATACTCGCCGCCAGCGCGGGGACGCAGCGCGGCCAGTTCGGCATAGGCCATGGCGCCGGCAAACGCCAGCAGCCCGGCGGCCAGCCAGGTCGCGAGAAACAACACGGGATGAGGCGCCATGGCCGCCACTTGCGGCGGCGTGAACAAGATGCCGCCGCCGATGACGTTCGAGACCACGATCGCCGCGGCGTCAAGCGCGCCCAGGCGCCTCTCGAGAGTGGGAGTGGGCGCGGATGCCTGCACCATGCCGGCGATTATAGGCGCAGGACGAGCGATTACCGGCGCCGGACTACTGAGTGAGGAGCTGGCGTTCGATCGGGAAGTCGCCGAGCTTCGCCCAGACTTGCGAGCCCTTCTTCAGGAACACTTCGACCTTGGCGTCGATAAAACCGCTGTGCTGCAGGATCTGAATGCGGGCCTGCTCTCCCGTATACCCGAGCTGGGAGCGCAGCACGATGGCCGCAGTTGAGGCGCCAGGCGCGAGGGGGTCCCGGCGTACGGCCCAGCCGTAGTGTTCGCCCCACATCTCCTGCTCGCCCACGCGCCGGAACACAGCCATGATCTGCACACCCGTGATGGGCTCGGCCGCCTTGTTGCGCAGCTTGAGCGACACGGTCGGCACGAGCTTGTTCTTGCCGTCAGCCATGATGCCCGCGTCGAACCACCCGGTCGTGACTTCCAGGGGCTCCATCACCTCGATGGGATTGACCTTCGAGCACCCCGCCAGCGTGGCGAGGATCACCGGCACGATCAACAGCGTGTAGCGCATGGCGGGTAGGATACCGCGGGGCGGACGGAGTTGTCCGGTGCCGGCTACAGACTCAGACACCGGCCGCTCCGAAAGGCTCCCCGCATTGGGGCCTGGGGGCTGGGTGCTAGGGGCTGGGGCTTGTCAGCTTCCAACTGTCCAAGAACGCGGGTCTCTGTCCAGCGTGACGTCGGCGGGCCCCAGCCCCGAGTCCCGAGCCCCTGTCTAAAACTCCTGCACCTGCACCCGCTTCTTCGCCTCGTCGCGGTCGATCTTGCCAGCACGGTAGGCGGCCAGGTCGGCCGCCTTGATGCGCAAGGTGAGTGTGGACACCTGTTCGTACGGGTTGGGCGGCGCCAGCAGGTCGCGTCGTTCGTTGTCCCGGGCCGCGACGGTCAGGTACTCGTCGGGCTTCAGCGACGACACCATCGGGAGCGAGAAATCGACCATGGCGTCGATGAGCGCCTGCACCACCGCGTCGGTGTAGGCCTTGTTCGGGTCGTCGAGGAGCTGGGCGTTCAGCGCGGGCTTCGGTGCGCCCAGCACGCCCTGCGCGTTGGCAGGGATGCCAGTCATCCGGCCGCCGGCGGTCTGAATGCCAGCCGACTCGGGGCGCCGAAGGGCGCCGAGCGGACGCACTTGCATCTCGAGGCGGCGCAAGGCGTTCTCTGCCGACGCCCGTTCCGAACCCGTCGTGGACGCCACGAGCGTGCGCAGGGACGCCAACGCCTCGGCCGTGCCCTGTTCGTCCTGGTCGAGCATCGCCCGCAAGCTCCACATCATGCTCTGGCGCAGCACCGGCACTTCGACGTCGAAGAAGACGCCGTACTCGGCCAGATGGAACCCGCGCGCGTTGGATTCGCCCGCCACCACGACCATGTCCGGCATGACGGTGCGGAACACCTGATTGAGCCGCGAGGCACCGGCCGTGACCGCCCGGGCGAGCGCGCCTTCCATCAGGAATATCTGATGGCGCAGCTGCTCCTGGTCGGCGGCAGCAGGTGCGGTCTGCGCCAACGCCGTGGACGCCATCGCGGCCACGAGGGCCACGCCGAACATCGAGATATTGCGTGTCATGAACGTTGCCTCTGCATCACTGGGGCGGCCTGAGTCCGGCGCGGACGATAAGATCCAACATCTGGCGCTGCCGCTGCACTTCGGCGCCCGTGCGCCCTTCGAGCTGCCCGATACCTTGGTCGATGCGCACCAGGTCGGCGCGCCGCTGCAGATCGACATCGCGATTGAACTGTGTGAGGCGCAGCGCCAGTTCCTGCTGCTGCCGCCGCTCGCTGGCCTCGATCAGGGCGCGCACCCGCGGCAGCAGGTCGCTGTCGGCCACAGCGCCGGCAGGAGCCTTCACCGGCGCAGCCACCGTAGCGGCCGCGGCCGCCCGCAGGTCACCGCGCAGCGACTGCTCGAGTGCGGCCAGCGCGGGTTTCCACGACTCGTCGGCCGCAGGCCGAGCGGTGGCCGGCAACCGCGGCGCCATCCACCCCGTCGATACGGTCCAGCCCCCGGTATCGTGGCGCACCTGCACGTTTGCCACTGCCGCGCCCACGGCCACGGCCAGCGTGGCGGCCGCCACCTGCGCCCACACCGGCACCGTTTGCCACGCCGCCACACGCGGACGAATCACGCGCGGGGGCGGCGGATCGTCGGCAACCGGCACAGGCGCCTGCACGACGCTGAACCGCAGCGGGGGGGCCACCGGCGTCCATTGGGCCAGGACGTGCCGCACGCCACCGAGGGCCGCGACCTCGTCGCGACACCGGGCGCACTCCACCAAGTGCCGCGCCACGGCATTCCGCAGTACGGGGTCGGCTTCGTCGTACAGGTAGGCGACAAGCGATTCGGTGTCGTCACAGGTAAACCGGGTGCTCATGATGCGTCCCCGCGGATGTCAGCCACTGACATGCCGCCTTCCTCGAGTTGCCGCCGCACGACGCTCAGGCCCTGGTAGAGACGGGTCTTCACGGTGCTGAGTGGACAGCCTTGCAAGTCGGCGATCTCCTGAAAGGTCAGTCCGTGGTACTCCTTGAGAATGATCGCGGTCCGCTGCTCATCCGGCAGCGTCGCCATCGCC
>JANNEJ010000075.1:0-6060 GCA_031378585.1 Acidobacteriota bacterium
GCTCATCGTCCGCCAGGCGCCGCCAGGCGGCCACCAGGTGCAGCCAGGCGCCGCCATTTCCCTCGAGGTCGCGCGATGAACGTTCGTCTAGCGCCGTCGATTTTGTCGGCGGACTTCGCCTACCTCGCCCGCGACATCGCCGCCGCCGAAGCAGGTGGCGCCGACCTGATTCATGTCGACGTGATGGACGGCCACTTCGTGCCCAACCTCACTATTGGTCCGGCGGTCGTCCGCGCCATTCACCGTGTGGCGACGGTGCCCCTCGACGTGCACCTCATGATCGCCAACCCCGACCAGTATCTGGCTGCGTATGTCGAGGCGGGTGCGTCGATGCTGACCGTGCACGCCGAGGTGCTGCCCCACCTGCATCGCACCGTCGCGGCGATCAAGGAACTCGGCGCCCAGGCTGGCGTGGCCATCAACCCGTCCACGCCAGTGGCGATGCTCGAAGAGGTGGCCGCCGACGTCGACTTCGTGCTGGTCATGTCGGTCAATCCTGGATTCGGGGGCCAGCGGTTCATTCCGCGCGCGCTTCACAAAGTCCGCGCCGTGCAAGAGATGCTGACGCGGGCCGGCAGCACGGCGTTCATCGAAATCGACGGCGGCGTCGATCTGTCGAACATCGCGGCGGTGGCGCAGGCCGGAGTGTCGGTGATCGTGGCGGGCCACGCGGTCTTTGGTCACGGCGACGCCGCGGCGGCGACCCGCGCGCTCAAGGCTGCGGCGTCGGGAGCAGCGAGCCGTGGGTGAGCCGGCGGCCGGCACGCGCAAGAGCATCAGCACCGTGCGCGTGCGGTACGGCGAGACCGATCAGATGGGTGTGGTCTACTACGCGAACTACTTCGTGTGGTTCGAGGTGGCGCGCACCGACTGGCTGCGCTCCGCGGGCCTGTCCTACCGCGAGATGGAGGCCGACGGTGTGCTCCTGCCGGTGATCGAGGCGCGGTGCGAATACAAATCGCCCGCCCGCTACGATGACGCCCTCTCGGTCGCCGCCGTTGCGCGCATGGTGTCGCCGGTGCGGCTGGCCTTCGACTACGAGATCACTGGACCGTCCGGCTTCGTGGCCGCCGGGTCCACCGTGCACGCGACCATGGATCGCACGGGCCGGCCCATGCGCTTGCCGGCGCGAATCAAGGAGCTCCTCAGATGAAGGCATTGGTGACGGGCGGCGCAGGGTTCATCGGATCAACACTGAGCGAACATCTGCTCGCGACGGGTGCCGAGGTCGTGGCCATCGACTGCTTCACCGACTACTACCCCAGGGCGATCAAGGAGTCGAATGTGGTGGCGCTTCGTGCCCGCGCCGGCTACCGCCTCATCGAATCGGCCATCAAAGACGCCGACCTGCCCGCGCTACTCGACGGGGTCACCCACGTGTTCCACCTGGCCGCGCAGGCCGGCGTCAGGAAGAGCTGGGGCGGGGATTTTCGTGTCTACACCGAGCTGAACATCGACGCCACCCAGATCCTGCTCGAGGCCTGCGTGGGCCGGCCCATCGAGCGGTTTGTCTACGCCTCCAGCTCATCGGTGTATGGCGATCTGGTCACCATCCCCATGCGCGAAGATTCACGGCTTCAACCGGTGTCGCCCTACGGCGTGACGAAGCTGTCGGCCGAGCAGCTCTGCTATCTCTACCACGTGAATCATGGCGTTCCCGCCGTCTCGTTGCGCTATTTCACGGTGTATGGACCCCGCCAGCGCCCCGACATGGGCTTCAATCGGTTCTTCTCAGCCGTTCTGGCGGGTCGGCCCGTCGTCCAATACGGTGACGGCCTGCAGACGCGCGACTTCACCTTCGTTGCCGATGCCGTGCGCGCGACGGCCGCTGCCGGCGTCCGCGGGACGCCCGGGCGCGTCTACAATATTGGCGGGGGCTCCCGGGTGACGCTGCTCGAAGTATTCGAGCTCATCAGCCGGGTGTCCGGCCGTGAGTTGGTCATCGACCGGCAGCCGCCGCAGAAAGGCGACATGCGAGACACATACGCAGACACCACCTTGGCCAGGGCCGATCTCGGATTTGCCCCGTCGGTCACCCTCGAACAGGGCCTCACCGCCATGCACCAGTGGTTCGTGTCCGGGCAATCATGAGTGCACACCGTATCGCGGCCGTGCTCACGTCGCTGACCCTGCTCTCCGGATGCGGGTCGCAGCGAGCAGCTCCGGCTCCGGCGTCGGCACAGGCCGACCAGTTTCTCAACGAGCGCGGAACCGTGGCCCTCAAGGACCGGAAGTGGCTCCAGGCCCGGGAGTACTTCCGGCAGATCGTGGACAATTATCCGCAGAGCCCATATCGCCCCGACGCGAAGCTGTCGGTGGGAGATGCCTACATCGGCGAGCACACCACCGAATCGCTGCTGCTGGCGGTGAACGAATTCCGCGAGTTCCTGACGTTCTATCCGACCAGCCCGCGTGCCGACTACGCCCAGTACCGCCTGGCCACGGCGATGGCGGAACAGATGCTCGCAGCCGAACGAGACCAGAGCAACACGCGTGAGGCTGTGAAGGAACTGCAGGTGTTCTTCGACAAGTACCCGAACAGCGCCCTGCTGCCAGAGGCCAAGACGCTGATGCGCTCGGCCAAAGATCGGCTCAGCGAAGCCAGCTACCGGGTGGGGTTCTACTATTTCCGGGCGAAGTGGTATCCAGGGGCCGTCGATCGTTTCCGCGAGGTGCTGGCCGCGGACCCGGAGTTCACCAACCGCGACGCGGTCTACTACCACTTGGCCGAATCATTGCTTAGAGAGAACAAGAATGCCGAGGCCTTGCCGTACTTCGAACGACTTTTGAAAGAGTTCGAACAGAGTTCGTACTTGGCGCTCGCCCGCAAGCGGGTGGACGAGCTCAAGACCACGCCTCAGCCCCAAAGGTAGGACATATGCGCGTTTTCGCGGTGTTGTGTGCAGTCATGGTCGGAATCGGGGCGTCGACGGCCGTGGCGCAGGAGCCATTGTCGCCGAGTGCATTTGGTGCATTGGGCATGTATCCGAAGCGCTTGTCCTGCGCCGATCTGCCGGTGTTCAGTGCGCCGCAGCCGGCCCACCGGCTGGCGGCGGCGCAGGAGGGCGACGCGAAGCTGCGCCGGGCGTTCGCGGCGCCCGACACCCTGATGCTGCCGGGCGGCACGTCGGTCGGATTGCAGACGGGCCAGCAGTACTTCGTGCGCCGCTTGTTGCCCAGTCCCAATCACGAGAAGCCGAGTGCGACCAAGCCCGGCATGGTGCACACGGCTGGCTGGATCACGATTATTGGCTCTGACGGTTTCTCGGCGCTGGCGCGGATCGACTACGCCTGCGACCATTTTCTCAAGAATGACTACCTCGAACCGTTCACCGCGGCGCCGATGCCGACGGCTGTGGCCGCGCCCGGCGCGCCGGCGTTCACCGACATGGGCCGGCTGCTCTTTGGCAACGACGGCCGACGCTCCTTTGCCAACGGCGACCTCATCGTGGTCGACAAGGGCTCGTCGCACGGTCTAATGGCCGGAGCCCGACTGAGCGTGTTCCGTGACCCGAAAAATGGCGGCCCGCTGGTCGCCGTAGGACACGCCATCGTGCTCACGGTGTCTGGCGATACCGCCACGGTCATCGCCGACCGGGTGCGCGATGCGCTCACCGCCGGCGACTGGGTGGGTCTCGACGGTCCAGCCCCCCGCCCCTGACCCGCTCGAGCGCTACCGGCGGGCGCCAGGAGGTCGACGGTCTCGGCTCGCCTCGTCCGCCGCGAGCTCGCCCAGGGGTTCGGCGGCCTGGCCGATGGCGCGGCTGAACCGCCAGAAGTAGTCGAGCGCCGAGCCAAGGGCGATGGCCATGACAGCCCACAGCGCGAGCTTCCCGAGCCACAGCAGTGTTGGGAAGCGCTCCCAGCCGAGCAGCAACAGCAGCACCGCCACGACCTGCGTGGCCATCTTCATCTTGCCGAGCGACGACGCCGGAATGATGAGTCCGCGTGAGAACGCCACGCTGCGCAGGCCGGTCACGGCAAATTCGCGCCCGATGATCACCGCCGCCATCCACGCCGGCGCCAGATCCAGTTGCACGAGCGAGACGAGCGTCGCCGAAATGAGCAGCTTGTCCGCAATCGGGTCGAGCACCTGGCCCACCCACGTAATCTGCTGCCGCCGCCGGGCCAGATAGCCGTCGAGCCAATCGGTGAGCGAGGCCAGGCCGAAGATGGCTGCCGCCACGAACTCGACATGGATGCCCGACACGGCGCGGCCCTCAAACTTCGTCAGAAGCACGACCACGAGCAGCGGAACCAGGAAAATCCGGATGACGGTCAGCGTGTTCGGCAGATTCATGGCGACAAGACCGTGCGGTGATTCTACCGCTCGCACCGGAACGAGACAACCGTCTGCACGCGGGGAAATCGCGTCGTGTATCATCAAGTGTTGCCATGAAAGCCATCCTCCTTGCTGGCGGCAAGGGCACCCGGCTGCGTCCGCTGACGCTGCATACGCCCAAGCCCATCGTTCCCATCTTCGACCGGCCGTTCCTGAGCTACCAGATTGCCCTTCTGAAGCAGCTCCCGGAGATCGACGAAGTCATCCTCAGCCTCAACTATCAGCCCAGGCGCCTCGAAGAGACCTTCGGCGACGGGTCGAGCATCGGCATGAGACTGCGCTACGTGGTCGAGCCCTCGCCGCTTGGCACCGGCGGGGCCATCCGTTACGCCGCTCAGGGCATCGACGACACGCTCGTGGTGTTCAACGGCGATGTCATGACGGCGGTGGATGTGGCCGCGGTGGTGCGTCAGCACAAAGAGCGCAAGGCGAAGGCCACCATCGTGCTGACGCCGGTGGACAATCCCTCGGCCTACGGACTCGTCGAATGCGATGACGACGGGAACGTGCGGCGCTTCCTCGAGAAGCCCTCAGTCGACGAGATCACCTGCGACACGATCAATGCCGGCATCTACGTGCTCGAGCCAGACACGTTCGATCGTATTCCGAAAGACACGCCATACTCGATCGAGCGCGGCTACTTCCCCTCGCTCGTCACGCGAGGCGAGACGTTCTGTGCCTACGTGGAGCGCGGCTACTGGATCGACATCGGCACACCCGAGAAGTACCGCGCCGTGCACCGGGACATCTTCGACGGCCGCTGCCCGCTCGGACCCGCTGGCATCGCGTCGGGCCAGCCCGTGGTGTCGCCGGACGCGAAAGTCGAACCCGGCGCGGTACTCGAAGGACCATGTTTCCTCGATGCCGGCGTGGTGGTGAAGGCGGGCGCTCGGATCGGTCCCTACAGTGTGCTCGGCAAGTCGGTGCTCGTCGAGGAAGACGCCCAGGTCACCGGGGCCATCGTGTGGCCCAACGCGCGTATCGGCCACGATGCTGTGGTGAATGGCGCCCTCATCGGCCGCAGCTGCTACGTCGGCAAGAACGCTGAGGTCGGCCCGCAGGCGATTCTCGGCGACAAGACCACGCTGTCCGATTTCACAAAGGCGTAGGGCGTATGACTCCCATCAACACCGAGATCTTCAAGGCCTACGACGTTCGCGGCCTCTACCCTGGCGAGGTCAACGAAGACACCTTCCACCTGCTCGGACGCGCCTTTGCGGCGTTTCTCGGGCCGGGCACCGTCGCGGTCACGCGCGACATGCGCGTGTCGTCGCCGTCGCTCACGAGGGCCTTCATCGACGGCGTCACGCTGCAGGGCGTGGATGTGCACGACGGTGGCCTGGCCGGCACCGACATGATGTACTACGCGGTGGCGAGCGCCGGCCTCACGGGCGGTGCGCAGATCACGGCGTCGCACAACCCGAAGCAGTACAACGGCTGCAAGATGGTGAAGGCCGAGGCCTTCCCGCTCAGCGGCGAGTCGGGCATCCGCGAGATGAAAGAGATGCTGCTCACCGCGTCGCTGCCCGCGCCCTCGTCGCGCCGAGGCATCGTGACGCCGGTCGCCATCATGGCGCCCTACGTGGAGCACGTGATGGGCTTCATCGACCCCACTGTGATTCAACCCTTCAACACGGTACTGGACGCCGGGAGCGGCATGGCCGGCGCGGTCGCGCCGCACCTCTTCGACCGGCTGCCCTGCCGCACGACGAGGCTCT
>JANNEJ010000076.1:0-2944 GCA_031378585.1 Acidobacteriota bacterium
GATTGTATTCCGCCGTCCCGCGTTCGTCGCAGTGCCCCTCGACCGTGATCTGCCACGAGGGCCGCTGGCGTAGCACGTCGGCGGTCGCCTGCAGTGCGGTGCGGCCCTCTGCTGAAACATCGAAGCTGTCGAGCGCGAAGAACACCGGGGTAAACGGCGACGAGCGGTTGAGCTCGTCAACGCTCTTGCTGCCAATCGCGTCCTCCGGTACGACCTTGGGCATGACCACCGGTGGCTCGGGCAGAGGCGGATCGGGCGGCAGTGGCTGAGGCGTGGTGCCCATCTCGTTTCCCGTCGTCGCCGCCGGTGGCGGCGGAGGCATGGAACGCAGCACGGGTGCCGGCTTCTTGGCACAACCGAACGTCACGGCCAGCAACGCTACCCCCAGCAGAACCCCTCTCGTGCGCGTGCGCATCATCGTCTCGCTCCTGTATCCGTTTTCGCCGCCCCAGCGGGGCCAATTTGCCTCACGTCCTACCGCGACCAGTTGGGCGTGAAGTTGTTGCCGTCGCGCGTGATCTGCTTGAGGTTCTTGCCGTCGCGTCGCACCGTGAAGATCTGGCTGGCCCGGGCATTCCGCGTGGACATGAAGGCGAGGTGGCGGCCGCTTGGCGCCCACGCCGGGCTCTCGTTGCTGCCCTCGCCAAAGGTGATCTGCCGCGTGCTGCCTTTGTCGACCTCGTAGATCTTGATGTCGAACCGCGAGCCGGTCCGTGCGGCAAACGCGATCTCGTTGTACGGCGCTGGCGACCACGTGGGCCGGTCGGCGTACGACTCCGAACTGAGCCGCCGCAGGTCGAGTCCATCGGCGCTCACCACCCAAATCTGGGGTGCCCCCGTACGATCGGACGCAAACGCAATCTGCGCGCCCGAGGGCGCCCACGTCGGCGTGGAGTCGATGGAAGGATGGTTCGTGAGCCGCCGCAGCCCCGAGCCGTCGCGGTTCATGACGTAGATCTCGGAGTTGCCATCGCGATTCGAGGTAAACGCGATGCGAGTGCCGTCAGGCGAGAACGCCGGCAGCCAGTTCTGACCGACGCCGTTGGTCGGCGTCTCCATCGTGCCCTGGTAGATGAGCGAGATGAAGATGTCTGGATACCCGCGGCGATACGACGTGTAGGCGATGGCGCGACCATCCGGCGACCACGACGGGAACACGTTGAGCTGCCGATTCACCGTGACACGACGCTGACTGGCGCCGTCGTAGTCGGCAATGAAGATCTCCTTCACGTTGCGTGACTCGATAGTGTCGGTGGCGCGGTCGCGCACGCGATCGGAGGAGAACGTGAGCTTCGTGCGGGCCACGCCCTTGAGCCCGCTTTGCGTGTCGTGGATCTCGTCAGCCATCGTGTGCGCGTAGAGCCGCGGGTTCGTCGCCGCGCCGCTGTACTCGCGGCCCAGGAGCTGCCGCCGGGACCGCACGTCGAAGAGCCGCATCTCCACACGGATCGTGGCGCCGCTCCTGGTCACCGTGCCCAGCACCAACCCGTCGGCGCCGAGCTCGCGCCACCGGTCGAACGGGGCATCGGAGAACGACTTCGCCGGCGGAATTGACGCGTAGGTGTCGCGCGGAATCAGATCGTACTCGCCCTCGAACGCGAGGTCGTCGTAGAGCACCTGGGCCAGCGTGCGCGCCTCCGCCGCCGTGTCGGCGCCGGCGATGAAGTCCGGCACCGCCAGACGCGGTGGCTGTCCGCGATCGCCAGTGATGACGATGCCGACGTCTGCCGGTTGCTGCGGGGCCGCAGGCTGCGGCGCAGGTGTCTGCGCCGACGTCGCCACGACCACCGCTGCGGCGACCACCAGGCCGGCGAACATGCGTGAAATCAGTGTCATCGCTGGTACTCGAACGTGAGGTGCACTCGAAGCGACGGGTTGGGGTACTCGCCAGGCAGCGGCGGAAGTTGACGGGTCAGAGTGAGGGCGCGCGTGGCGAGGAAGTCGAGCTGCGAGTTGCCGCTCGACTTCTCGACGGCCACGTCAGTGAGTGTGCCGTCGCGCTGTACGACAAACACCACGCCCGTGGTGCCGAGCGCCTGCTGGCGGCTCTCCCAGTTGCGCAGGATGCGGTCTTGCATCGTGACGAGATACTGGGGACAGCAGAAATTGGCGACGTCGAGTCGCGGTCCCGCGCCGCCGCCGCCGCTGGCCGCGCCGCCAAACGGGGTCTGATTCCGCGACGCCGTGTTGGCGTTGGCGTCCCCCGTCTGAATCTCTGCGCCGGTCGACGGCGTGACCCGGGCCGTGGCGTCGCGCGGCGCCTGCTTCACCGCCGGAGCTGGCGTCTTCCGGGGCGGCACTTTTGTCGGCACGATCATCTCGGGCGTGGCCACCGTAGGCGGACGCACGGGCTCTGGACGAGGCGCGGGCGGCGCCACCGCTTGCTGGGACTGTGCACTCTCGGGCCGGCGCCCGCCGGTGTCGGGTCCCGGCGCGCCTCCAAGGCTCACCATCATCACAGGCTCCTGGGGTCTCGCCCGAATGCCCATCCACGCGGCCGGCAACAGCAGCACCGCCGCGGCCAACGCAATGTGCGCAGCCACCGACACGCCGACCATTGGCGCCACGCCATCGGCGGACTGCCGGGTCGCGAGCACCTGGCTTACCGCGTCCATGGTCACCGTGTCCTCGGCGGGGGCTGCGTGAGGATGCCGACGCGCTCCACGCCGCCGTCTTTCAACCGGTCCATCACTTCCGTGAGGTCCTGCAACTGCACGGCGCCGTCGCCGCGCAAGAAGACTTCCTTCTGCTCACGCGACTGCATCGACTGGCGCATGCGCTCGGCCAGCGCCGTGATGGGAATCCCAGCGCGGTCGTCGCCAATCTGCACGCGTTTGTCGCGCCGATACGAGACCGGCACGCTGATGTAGAGTCGCTCGTCGGTCAACTTGTCGGCGCGGCGTGCCACCGGCAAGTTGACTTCCACGCCCTTCTGTAGCATCGG
>JANNEJ010000084.1:0-5528 GCA_031378585.1 Acidobacteriota bacterium
GCCGGACGGAACACATGTTCTTCGGCGAGGGGCGCATCCCGATCGTGCAGCGCATGATCCTCGCCGACAACGAAGCCGATCGGCGCGCGGCGCTGGCCGAGCTGTTGCCGATGCAGCGTGCAGATTTCTACGGGGTGTTCAAGGCGATGAAGGGCACGCCGGTCACGAACCGCACTATCGACCCGCCGCTCCACGAGTTCCTGCCCAAGCGCGAAGAGCTCATGGTGGAGATCGCGGTGATGGAGGCAACGGGCAAGACCGGCACGGCGCTGTCCGATAAAAAAGCGCTGCTGGCGCGCGTGGAGCAGCTGCACGAGTTCAATCCCATGCTCGGCCACCGAGGCGTGCGTCTGGGGATCACCTACCCCGAGATCACCGAGATGCAGGCGCGCGCCATTCTCGAGGCCGCGGCGCAGCTCAACAAAGAGGGCCTGAAGGTCGTGCCCGAGATCATGATCCCGCTCGTCGGGCTCGTGAAGGAACTGCAGGACCAGAAGGTCATCGTCGACCGCGTCGCGGCCGAGGTGATGAAGGAACAGGGCATCAGGTTCAAATACCTCGTGGGCACGATGATCGAAGTGCCGCGCGGCGCGCTGACGGCCGATGCCATTGCCGAACACGCGCAGTTCTTCTCGTTCGGCACCAACGACCTCACGCAGATGACGTTTGGGTTCTCTCGCGACGACGTCGGGAAGTTCCTGCGCGTCTATCAGGACCGCAAGATTCTCGACAAGGATCCCTTCGCCACGTTTGACAGCGCCGGCACCGGGCAGCTCGTGGCCATGGCCGTGCAGAAGGGGCGCGCCACGCGTCCCGACATCAAACTCGGCATCTGCGGCGAGCACGGCGGCGACCCCGCCTCAGTGCACTTCTTCCACAACGTCGGGCTCGATTACGTGAGCGCGTCGCCGTACCGCATTCCGGTAGCGCGTCTAGCGGCGGCGCAGGCGGCGTTACAGGTCAAGGTCGGCGACTAGGCGCAGCCGCTCGACTCGGGGTGGATCGGAAAGGGCTGAGGCTGTTTGGCTCAGCCCTGCGGTTGCTCAGCGCGGTACCAGCACGCGCAAGATGCGTCCGCCGGCGTTCTCGGTGACGAACAGATCGCCGGTGCGCGTGTCGCTGGCCAGATGCGTCGGCGTGCGCAGGCCCGAGGCAATCACGAGGCTGGTGCCGCGTGCCGCGTCCACCAGAAGCACTCGACCTGGGCCTCCAACGAGGAAGGCCGCGCTGTACTCGATGACGTAGAACCGGTCCGTGGTGCCGCTGACCGGGAGCACGTCCACCGCCGTCTGCAGCCCGCCGATGATCGGCGTGACGGCCCCCGTCGACCGCGAGATTCGCAGCAGGCTGGCCGCGCCTGGACCGAACGGAAACCCGGTCAGCAGAGACACCACGAAGTCGTCCCCGGCCACCCGTAGACTGGCCGGTACGGCCTCGGCCGTGGGCGGTCCCAACGTCGGGAAGAGTGTGTTGGGTACATTGGCGAAGCTGACCAGCCGCGTCGCCGGGCCGCCCGGAGCAAGGGGAATCGACCACACGGCGTTATACGAGGCGTCGTTCACGAGTATCCCGGCAGCACTCCCGACCACCCCGTAAGGGTTGGATGGGCGCACATGCCGCGGCTCGTCCGGTCGCGGTTCCGACGTGTAGCTCGGGAAGTCCACGAGCCGGGAGACACGCACGGCCTCGCCATCGACATTGAGAGGTAGACCCCGCGGTCAGCGGCAAGGGCGTCGTGCTGAGAGCGCTGGAGGCCGAATCCCATGGAGAATTGCCCCACGGCGTCCGGGAACTCCAGGAGCAACACCGAGCTGAACAGCGGCGACGAGGGCTGAGGGTTGGGGATCTCGCTGGCCTGTCCGGCTCCGGCTATCACGGTGTCGCCGACGCCGATGGTGACAAAGAGGCTGCGACCGACGAGCAGCAGACCTGACGGCCCCGAGGCTTCTCGGCCGAGTGCCGAGGGCAGGCCGTCGATGACGGTAAACCGGCGGGCATCGCGATCGATGAAGGAAATTCGGCCGGTATTGGCGCCGTTGCCGGCTTCGGCGACCAACAGCTCTCCGGAGGGGAGGGACAGCAGTTTCTGGGGGGCCCTGAGGCCGGTGACGTGCTCCTGAATTTCCTGACCGGCCGCAGACCCGCTGGCCGCCGTCAACAGCACCGCCGCCAGATGAGTCGAGAGGATCGGCTTGCGCATCGTGCCTCCTGCGCCTGCGCGCACACCGTCCGCACCGCGGTCTGCGGCCGGAATGCCGTGGCTTATAATGAGCCCGGGATCCCGGTCGGAAGCGACCGCAACCACGCGCCCATGCTGTGTCCTTTGTAGCGGCGAGCCGGGCGCCAGGTCACGAAAGCCAGCCGAATTTCCGACGAAGCCTTGCCGAAATGACGCCGACTTCCACGCCGGCCGCCGACCTGCTCCGCGTGCGTGACGTTACGCTCGACCTGGCGCGTCAGGTGGTGCGCATCGGCTCCGACGAGATCCGGCTGCGTCCGCAGACCTTCGACGTGCTCACGATGCTCGTGCGCGAGGCGGGCCAGCTGGTGAGCAAGCAGCGCCTGATCGAGGCCGTGTGGGGCGATGTCGCGGTGACCGACGATTCGTTGGTGCAGTGCCTGGTCGAGATTCGCCGGGCCCTCGGCAAGGGCCACTTCGCCATTCGCACCGTGCGCGGCCGTGGCTACCTGCTCGACGGCGAGATGACGCCGGTTGGCACCGCCAGCGGCGCCGCCGAGTTGACGGCGTCCGAGGGAACTGCCCCGGCCGCACCTTCACCGGTTGGGGCGCGGGCAGCTGGGCCATGGGCCTCTGCCGCCGTCGCGACCGTCGCCCTGCTGGCGGTGCTGGCGGCACTGTCGGCACTTGGCCCACGCGCGGGACAACCAACGACGCCCGCGCTACAGGACTCGATGAACGCCGAGGCAAGAGCGGAGCTCGATGCGGGCCTCGGCCTCCTGCGCACCTCGCGCGCCCAGACCGATCTGCAGCGGGCCCGGGAGCGCTTTGCTCGAGCCATTGCCCTCGACCCTGCCTACGCCGCCGCCCACGCCGCGCTGGCCAATGTCCTCGTGATCCAGTCCGGCTTCGGCGTGCAGCCGGCCCTCGAGCTGTTGCCGCTGGCCGCGGCATCGGCGCGCCGCGCCGTCGCCCTCGACCCGACGCTGGCCGCCGGATGGCAGGCCCTGGCCCACGTTCAGACGCAAGGCGAATGGGACTGGGCGGCCGCGGAGCAGAGCTACCGTCGCGCGATCGCGCTCGATCCGTCGGCGCAGTTCAACGTGGTCTACGCGCACCTGCTGGTCGGAATTGGACGCCTCGAGATGGCGATCGCCGAGAGCGACCGGCTGCTTGCGATCGACGCCAACTCACCCGTGCGGCTGGCGTCGAACTGCATCGTGAAGTACCTGGCCCGCCGCTACGAAGCCGCGCTCGCCGCGTGCGATCGCAGCGTCCTCCTCGATCCGAGTTATAGCAACTCCCATTACTGGCGGGCCCTAGTGCTGGCCGAGGTTGGGCGCAATGACGAAGCGATGCAGGCAGCGCTCACGTCGCGACGCGCCGTGGCCTTCGCGCCTACGTGGGTCGTGGGCTACCTCCATGCCAGGGCAGGACGCCTCGACGAGGCCCGGGAAGTGCTGCGTGCCGTGCAGTCGCGGGCCGTCACGACCTACGTCCCGCCCGTGGAGATGGCGTTCCTGCTGGCCGCGGTGGGTGAGCGCGCGCAGGCACTCGATTGGCTCGAGCGCGCCCACCGCCAAGGGGGGCCCTGGATGGAACTGCTGGCCGTGCACCCAGCGGCCGATCCGTTGCGCGCCGAACCTCGTTTCCGCGCGCTGCTCAAAGCGCTTCACCTCCAGGAGCCGTCGTGATTCGATACTTCGTGCATCGGGACGACCACACGAGCGCCGTCGACACGCTTGACCCGGGGTGGCTCAAGCCGGGCAGCGGCGCGTACGTGTGGGCGGACCTGTCTGCACCCGTGGCTGAGGACGGCGTGGTGCTGCGCGACGTCTTTGGCATCCACGATCTCGCCATCGAAGACGCGCTCTGCGAGTCGCAGCATCCCAAAGTCGAAGCCTACGGCGAGCTCCTTTACGTCGTGTTGCACGGCATCAACTTCCACGCCAGTGAGCACGCCTTCGACACGCACGACACCGATTTTTTCGTCACGCGCCAATTCCTCGTGACGGTGCACGATGGCAAACGGCGCAGCATCGCGCACGTGGCCGACCTGTGCGCGAAGAGCGCGCACATCCTGGGTGACGGCCCGATGTCGCTGATGCACCGCATCATGGACACCATGGTCGGCCACTACCATCCTGAGGTGGACGAGCTGGAAGAGTGGCTCGATGACCTCTAGCGGCAGGTGCTCGAGTCTCCGAAGGCGCAGCTGATGGCCGAGATCCTCGCGGTGAAGCGAGACATCCGGAGCCTGCGCCACATCGTACTTCCGCAACGGGATGTGCTGGGGCGATTGTCGCGCCGTGAATTCGATCTGATCAGCCAGGAACTGTCGTATCGATTTCGCGATGTGTACGATCAGCTGGTGCGCCTCTCGGACGACGCCCTCATCTTTCAGGACCGTGTGACCGGCATTCTCGACGCCCATCTGGCCAGCGTGTCGATCCAGCTGGCGCAGACCTCGAAGCTCATTGCCGTCGTGGCCACGCTTTTTGGCCCGCTCACCGTGCTGACCGGGATGTACGGCATGAACGTGCCGCTGCCACACTTGCCGGGCGGAGCAGACATGCAATTCTGGTGGGTCGTCGGCTTCATGGTGACGTCCTCGGTGGCGATGTTCTCCTGGTTCCGGCGGTCGGGCTGGTGGTGACCGTGACACGCATCGTGAAGCTGCCCGATGATCTGGCGAACCAGATCGCGGCGGGCGAAGTGGTCGAGCGGCCCGCCTCGGTCGTGAAAGAGCTGGTCGAGAACTCGCTCGACGCCAACGCGCGCCGCATCGCCGTCACCATCGAGTACGGCGGCAAGCGCCTGCTGCGCGTGGAGGACGACGGTCTGGGCATGTCACCCGAGGACGCGCGCCTGTCGCTCGAACGCCATGCCACGAGCAAGATCCGCCGGGTGGAAGACCTCGCGGCCATCAGCACGCTGGGGTTTCGCGGCGAAGCGCTGCCGAGCATCGCCTCGGTGGGGCGTTTCACTCTGCGCACCAGGGCCAGGGGCACCGACGGTGGCACGGAAATCCACGTCGTCGGTGGTGCCGTCGAGCGCGTGTCTGCGGTGGGAGCGCCCGAGGGAACGGCCATCACGGTCGAGGACCTGTTCTTCAACGTGCCGGCACGGCGCAAGTTTCTGAAATCCGACGGCGCGGAATCGGCACACGTGTCAAAGCTCATCACGCAGATGGCGCTGTGCCATCATGCCGTCGGATTCACGCTGACGAGCGCTGGACGTCGCCTCCTCGAGTGTCCGCCGGCGGCATCCCTGGCCGACCGCGTCTACCAGATCTACGGCGACCGCCCCGACTTGATGCCCGTGCTGCGCGAGTCGCACGGCGTGCGGC